>DASQXF010000564.1:0-5140 GCA_035639895.1 Xanthobacteraceae bacterium | reverse complement strand
ACTGCGGTAGAATATGACGTTCTGGCAGATTTATTGTCCGGCTGTGTCTGGCGGTGTCTGCTGCATACAACCGTTTTTTAATCAGTAGGTCGTTGGTTCGATCCCAACCGGGCTCACCACATCGTCGCAAGTATCGTACGTTTCCGACACTTCGCCCACCCGGCACCGAACCGGCACATCAACGAGGCATCATCGCGCGATGCCTCGAAGCTAGGATGCCGTCGCGGGCGGCCCCCTCATATCCCCGACAAAGGCAGCCATCCCGCTGGGAATATCGTGGTGCGGAAGGGGTTACTCTGTTTGCCGAGGAGGCCATCATGCGAACAATCGTCTTTACTCTACTCGCGCTCGCAGCAATGTCCTTCACTGCTACCCTCGCCGATGCTGGCTCGTGGTGCGCGAACTACCGGCGTGGCGTTTCAAACTGCACGTATTCTTCCTACGAGCAATGCTGGGCCACGGCTCGCGGTCTGGCCGCATATTGCGCACCGAATCCATTTCCCGGGACGGCCTACGGCACGTCCGCAGGAAGCTGGAATGCTCCCGCCTCGCCTGGGCGTTATCGGCGTTACTAATAGAGCGCAGTTCGTCGATGCGCGTTGCGTCAGGTCGGTGCAGCCCCCAGGAACAGGGGTGGGCATGCGAGCGATCATCCTCATTTTAATCGCGCTGATTGCAATCTCCTGGTCGATTACCCCGGCCCAGGCCGGTGCGTGGTGCGCGACGTATAGATGGGGCGGCGTGAATTGCGGTTATTCGTCGTCTGACCAATGCTGGGCCACGGTGCGCGGCATAGGTGGATTTTGCCGACCTAATCCATTCCCCGGGACAGCCTACGGCACCTCCTCCGGCAGTTGGAACTCGCCCACTCCCTCGAAGCGCTATCAGCGCGCCTGGGGACGCAATTGAACCGGTTGCGAAACCGGCTCAGAATATCCGCGCAGACGTTGTGACAATCTTGGAGCGCTGATGGCGAATTCGAACGGTCGAGGACTGCCGATCCTCATTGCCGGCGGCGGCATCGGCGGATTGGCGGCAGCGCATGCGCTTGCGCGCAAGGGCTTCGCGGCTCGGGTGCTGGAACAAGCGCCTGAATTCCGCGAGATCGGCGCCGGCATTCAACTCGGCCCCAACGTGTTCCGTGCGCTGGAGCGGCTTGGCCTGAAGGAGGCGGTGCTCGCCGATGCCCACAGGCCGCCCGCCATGGAAATGCGCTGCGCGCTCTCCGGCGAGTGCGTCACCCGAATCCCGCTCGACGAGCCACGCTTCGCGGAGAAGTTCGAGCAGCCCTACGCCGTCACCCATCGGCACGATCTCCACTCGGTTTTCATCAATGCCTGCAAGAGCAACAACCTCATTACGCTCGAGACCAATCGGACGGTGGAGGATTTCGAGCAGAACGATAACGGCGTCGAGGTGATCCTGCACTCGGGCGAGCGCATCTGCGGCCGCGCGCTTATCGGCTGCGACGGGATGTGGTCGAAGGTGCGCGAGAAAATCCTCGGCGACGGCAAGCCGTTGGTTTCCGGGCACATCGCCTATCGCGCCGTGCTCAGGCGCGAGGAGGTGCCCGACGATCTCTGGAGCCCGGACGTGATCCTGTGGGCCGGCCCGCGGACTCACCTCGTTCATTATCCCCTCCGGCGCGCCGAGATTTACAACCTCGTCGCCGTGTTCCACTCCAAGCGTTACGTCGAGGGCTGGAATGCGGATGCCGATGCCGGCGAACTGTGGGCGCACTTTGAAGGCCAGCGGCCCGAGGTTCTGCGCATGCTCGAGCGCATCGAGACCTGGCGCATGTGGGTGTTGTGCGATCGCGAGCCGGTGAAGGAATGGAGCAAAGGACGCGTGACGCTTCTCGGCGATGCCGCCCATCCCATGCTGCAGTATCTGGCGCAAGGCGCCTGCATGGCGACCGAGGACGCGGTCTGGCTCGCGGAGAAGGCCAGCGAGAAGCCCGACGATCTTCCCGCGGCCTTTCGCGCCTACGTGCAGCAGCGTTATCTACGCACCGCGCGGGTGCAGATCATGGCACGCGTTTACGGCGACTTTTATCATGCGCGCGGCCCGGCAGCGGAGCTGCGCAACCAGATGCTCGGCAGCCGCACGGCGGAGGACGCTTACGAGGGCATTGCATGGCTGTACGGCGGGATGTGAGCCGACTCGACGCTCGCGACCCTGCACTGAGCAGCATCACGGGCGTCCTCGGGCGTAGGGTGACCGTTAGGGCAACCCTGCGATCGCCCGCGCCTCTCCAGTGAGCTCCAGAATGTGCATGCCGGTGTTGGCGCGATCGACAACGTAGATATAGCCGCGGTCGTCGGTTTCCACATTGTTGCTCTGGATCGCAATCTTGCAGCGATCCACTCCATCGATCTTGATACAGCGCTTGTCGGTCGCTTCCGTGATCGACGGAATGAAGTAACCGATCTCCTTCGGCTGATACGGATCGCGCACGTCGACCGCCCGCACGCCGGCATTGAAGTAGGTGATAAAGACGACCTTCTTATAAAACACGGGCGCCATGCTCTCATTCGAGGAATGCGCGCCGAAGCGCCCTCCGCGCTGGCAGAAATTTCCGCTCGCTTCGGGCACCGAGAAATTCGACACGACCATCGGTCTCGACTCGATGGTCACATCGACGAAGAACACGATTTGGCGCGCCTCCTGGCATTCATTGAGGATCTGCTCGTTCACGATCATCACGAAATCGCGCACCTTGCCGTCCTTATCCTTCGCGAATTCCGCGATGGGCATTTTGAGCATCGGGAAAACGGTATGCGCGCCATTAAACGGCAGCATGTCGAGTTGGCCGACGACCGGATAGCGCAGGTTCTCCGGGGTCGGTTCCTTCGGGCCGTTCAGGAGCTTGTCCCGGTCGACGATCTGCAGCACGCCGCCTTTGTTGGTGCCGTAGCCGAAATAGATGCGGTTGCCCTGCGGCCCGGTCGAGATCGGCCCATGCAGGTCAGTCGGCACCGCGCCCGTGGAGCCCGGCTCCTGCCCAACCAACCCGAAATTGCGGATATGAACCGGCTTTGATGTATCGCCGAGATCGAAGATCTGGGTCATGCGGCGGGCTCGCCAGCCTTCGACGCCAGATACGAGATAAGCGATGCCGGTCTCGCATTCCCACCAGCTCTTATGGGTGTCCTTCAGTCCTTCGATGATCTTGGTCAGCAGTGCGGGCTTGGCTGGATCGGTGACATCCCAAATTTCGTGGGCTCGGCCGCCGAAAACTCGCAGCATATAGGTCTTGCTCGCATCGGCTCTGGGCAGCGTCCTGCCGTCGCAGACGCGCACCATTTGCGCGCCGCCCTCCTCGTAATGACCCTGCAGACCGGGAATGTGGGCGAGGTATTTGGGCTGTGCCGGATCGGTCACATCGACGATCGAGGTGCCATTGTATTCGGCTTGGCCAGTGAGCCGGTTGATGGGTTGCGGCACGTCGGGCGTTCCGCCGTGGTGCCCGACGTAAGCGATATAGCGGCCGCCTTGATGGTGGATCGTGGGTTGATACGCGCTGCGCGCATGCAAATCGCTGTAGCCCACGAGCCGCATATTCTTGGCTTCCGGCGCATCGCCGATCTTCGGCGACTGCGCGAGTGCAGGCAGCGGAAGGATCATCAATACGGCGGCTGCACCCATTGTTGCAGCGCGCGGACGACGGATACGTCGTTGCATCATGCCTCTCCTGGTGGCAGTCGGTCTCAGCACAGTTGCGGCAAGACGCTCCAGTGCGACGCGTCTTGTCGGCGCGGCGAGCGCCGGCACCTAGCCCAGTGCCGCCTTGACCCGCTCGGGTGTGAACGGCGTGTGGCGCAATCGCACCCCTGTGAGTTGCATCAGCGCGCTCGAGATCGCGGGCGCAATCAGTGGCGTCGCCATTTGTCCGACGCCCGTCGGATGATTGTCCGTCGCGATCACCTCGATGTGCATCGCCGGCACCTCGTTCATGCGCGGCACGCGGTAATCGTAGAAGTTCGATTGCTCGACCGCACCGTTCTTGATGGTGACGCGTTCGGTCAATGACAGACCAATCCCATACACGATGCTGCTCTCGGTCTGGGCCACCACATTGTCGGGCTGCACAGGAACGCCGCAGTCGATGGTGCACCAGAAATCATGCACCTTGATCTCTCCACTGCGTCGATCGATCGAAACCTCGGCGATGCCGGCCACCTGCGAGCCCGAATAGTCGAGATACGCAAATCCCAGCCCGCGTCCCTCGCGCTTCTTGCCCCAGTTCGCCATCTCCGCCACCCGTTCGACCACCCTGACTGCACGCGGCGTGTTCTTCAAAAGGTCGAGGCGGAACTTGAGCGGGTCGATGCCCCGCTTGAGCGCGATCTCGTCGAGGAAGGTCTCGGTCGCGAACCGATTGGCGGTGAAGCTGATGCCGCGCAGCGGATTGGTGCGGACCCCGGTGTCGCGATAGAGCTGTTCGACCAGTTGATGCGGAACGTCATAACCGCGCAGATCGGCGCCCAGCATGGCGATGAAGTCCTTGCCGCCGCTCTGCTGATAGCGGACAGGGTCCATGTAGGGGCCGACGCGGTCCACGGCGATGCGGTGATGCCACGCCGTGAGCTTGCCGGAGGGATCGAAGCCGGCCTTCAGATAATGCGCAGAGATCGGGCGGAACCGCCCGTTCTGGACGTCGTCCTCGCGCGTCCACATGACCTTCACCGGCCGTCCCGCCTCTTTCGACAGCAGCACCGCGTCGATGATGAAATCGACGTCACGGTTGCCGCGCCGCCCGAAGCCGCCACCCATCAGCATGTCGTGGAGCTTCACTTTGTCTTTCGAAATGCCGAGGAGCTTGGCGGGCGCCTCAGTGGCGGTGGTTTGGCTCTGGGTTCCGGCCCAGATCTCGACCGAGTCGCCTGACGGCGAGACCGAGGCAATGGCGTTCAGCGGCTCCATTTGCGCGTGATAGGCGTAGTCGCAGCGGTATTCGGCCTCCAACGTGGCCGACGCCTTCGGCATCTCGGCGCGCGGGTCGCCGAGCTTGCTCCATTCCGTTGCGCCACGAGCGACGTCTTTGGCATCGGCGGCGAAGCGCTCCAGACCCTTATCGCTGTCGAAACCCCAGGCGGTGCCGGTTCTGCTCCAGGTCACGGATTGGGCGAGCGCCCGG
>DASQXF010000563.1:0-5278 GCA_035639895.1 Xanthobacteraceae bacterium | reverse complement strand
CGGCCGCAGGAACTGCCACCGGACGTGGACTTGGGCGGGCTCGAGGCGACGGTCGGCTTTCGCCCCAAACGCGACACGGGTGCGTTCAGCTACGCCTCGCATGCGGCGGCCGTGGCGGTCGACACCAAGATCGGCGCTGTCGAGATCCTCGACTACGTCATCGTCGAGGACTGCGGCACGCTGGTCAATCCGATGGTGGTCGAAGGGCAAACGCTCGGCGGCGTGGCCCAGGGCATCGGCACGGCACTCTATGAGGAGAGCCCGTTCGACCCGAATGGACAGCCGCTCGCCTCGACATTTGCCGACTACCTGCTGCCGGGAGCGACCGAGATTCCCGCGATCCGCATCTACCATATGGAGACGCCCTCGCCATACACCGAGTTCGGCATCAAGGGCATGGGAGAAGGCGGCGCGATCGCCCCGCCGGCGGTCATCTTCAATGCGGTCAACGACGCGTTGCGACCGCTGGGCGTGGAACTGACCGAGACGCCGCTGACCCCGCGCCGGCTGCTCGAAGCGATCAACCGCACCAAGCCGTCGAGCGAGCCGCGAGTGCAAACCGCATGAAGGCCGCACGCTTCGACTATATGCGTGCCGGTCATGTCGCCGAGGCATTGGCCGCCCTGGCGAACACGGAAGGGGCGAAGCTTTTGGCGGGGGGACAATCGCTCGGGCCGATGCTGAATTTGCGGCTCGTGCGACCCGCGCTCCTGGTCGATGTCTCTCGGCTCGAGGCGCTGCAACAATTGGAAGACCTGGGTCGCGCCTGGCGCGTCGGTGCCGGCGTGACCCACGCGCGCCTTGAGGATATGTCCGGACGACTTCCCGGCGCCGAGATGCTGTGCGAGGTGGCGGCAGCCATCGCCTATCGTTCGGTCCGCAACCGCGGCACCATCGGCGGCAGCCTCGCGCACGCCGACCCGGCGGCGGATTGGCCGGTCGCCCTTGCCGCGCTTGGAGCGTCCGTCAACATCCGCGGTCCGAGCCCACGCAGCACGTTGGTCGAGCGTTTCGCAGAAGGAGCCTTCACGACGACGCTCGCGGCAAACGAAATCATTGAAACGATCGATGTTCCCAAGCTGTCGCGCGCCGGACGATACGGCTTCTACAAATTCTGCCGCAAGACAGGCGAGTTCGCCGAAGCGAGCGCGGCCGCCGTATTCGATCCGGAGAGCGGCGTCGCGCGCATCTTCCTCGGGTCACTGCGCGGTGTCCCCCAGCCGCTCACGTCATTGGCGCAGCAGATAGCAAAACACGGACGCAGCGCCGCCTCGTCGGAAGCGGTCACCCAGGCGCTCACACAAACGGTCGGCGATCTCGATGCGGTCGAGCGCGCCACGGCGGCAGCAGCGGTGACCCGCGCCTTGATGCGGGTGTTTGCGCCATGATGCCGATCGCGCTCAACGTGAACGGACGCAAGGTCGAGGCACTGGTCGAGCCGCGCACCCATCTGGCCGACTTCCTGCGCGAGCATTGCCGCCTGACGGGAACCCATCTCGGATGCGAGCACGGCGTGTGCGGCGCCTGCACCGTGTTGCTCGACAATAAGCCTGCACGCTCCTGCATCACCTATGCGGTCCAGTGCGACGGCAGTGCGGTGCAGACGATCGAAGGCTTCGACAACGATCCGCTCATGCAGGACCTGCGTGCGGCGTTCTCCCGCGAGCACGGTCTGCAATGCGGCTTCTGCACGTCCGGCATGCTGATAGCGGCACGCGACATCGTGCAACGGCTTCCCAACGCGGACGCGCGCCGGATCCGGGTCGAGCTCTCCGGCAATCTGTGCCGGTGCACGGGATATCTCGGCATCGTCACGGCGGTGGAAAGCGTGATCGCGGCAAGCGAGTCCAAACCGGTCGCGTCCGCGGCAACCGCGCCTCCGCCGGCGACTCCCCTGCAAGCCTTCGTGCCTGCGGCCGAAGCAGGGTCGCCGCCGATTGCGGCATCCGCACCCGCGCCCGAAGAGGCACGCACGGGGTGGACGCGGTTCGAGGAAAGTTTTGTGGTGGCGAGATCGCCGGCGACGGTATGGGCGATGTTCGCGGACATCCCTGCCGTGGTCGCCTGCCTCGACGGCGCGGAGTTGACCGAGCACGACGCGAATACGGCGAAAGGAAAAATGACGATAAAGCTCGGTCCGATCCAGGCCGGGTTCTCCGGCTCCGCCGTGATCGAACGCGATGATCGGGCGTTGCGCGGGATCATTCGCGGCGCCGGCAGCGACAAAGGCACCGGCTCGCGGACCAAGGGTGAAATCGTCTATCGCCTGATACCGGAGGCCGAGGGGCAGCTGACACGGGTTTCGGTGACAGTCGAATACAGCCTGCAAGGCGCGCTCGCCCAATTCTCGCGCTCGGGGCTCGTGCAAGAGCTCGGCCGCCGTTTAGTGTCCGATTTTGCCGCCAAGCTCAATGCGCGGCTTGCGGGAGCGCAGACAGCGCCCAGCGCGCCGTTCAACGCCGGACGTTTCCTCTGGTCTTTCCTCGTTGACTGGCTGCGCCGCCGGTTCAAGCGCGAGCAGATATGATGGTATACTGATTACCTGCGCGATTTGCCCGCAACGCTTGAAGTTCATCGGTAAACTATTGGCGTTGCGGAAAATCGCCGCTATGCTGATCAAGTCGTTTGGGGACGCAGACGATGGCATGGCAAAGAGTCGCATCCATCAACGAAATCGACCTGGATGGCGTTCTAGGTCTCGATGTCGACGGCTCTCCCGTCGCGCTCTATCGCTTGGGAAGCGAGGTCTTTGCCACTGCGGGCATTTGTACCCATGCTCTCGCACTATTGAGCGATGGCTTCGTCGAGCACGGCAAGATCGAGTGTCCGCTGCATCAGGGTCAATTCGACATTCGCTCGGGTAAGGCGCTGTGTGCGCCGGCGACAGAGGATCTGCGCACCTACGCCGTGAAGCGCGAAGGCGATGAGGTCTTCATCGATATGGAGCGGCCGGCCGCCTCACTCGTGGCCAACGCGGCGCCGGATCGCAAGGCGGGCGAAACCGCTCGCACTACCGAAGAAGCGAATAAGACGGATACTGGGAAGATCGCCTCCACGAACGGCGATTCCGAGCTTTCACTGACGAAGCATTACGTTTGGCCGGCGGAAGGACTGACGCGCATCCCCGATTGGGTCTACACCGATCAGACGATCTATGAGCGTGAGGTTGAAAGGATCTTCCACGGCCGTACCTGGAACTACGTCGCCCTGGAATGCGAAGTGCCCGAGGCCGGCGACTTCATCCGCTCCAATGTCGGTCCCACACCGGTCGTCGTCGTGCGCGCCGGCGACGGCTCCATCAATGCTGTCGAGAACCGCTGTTCACATCGCGCCGCGGAATTCTGTCGCGAGCTCAGCGGCAACACCAAGGAATTCGTCTGCCCCTACCATCAATGGTCCTACGATCTTCAAGGCAACCTCGTCGGCGTTCCATTCCGACGCGGGGTCAACGGAAAGGGCGGCATGCCCGCCGATTTCGACACCGCGCAGCACGGGCTGCGTCGGCTCAATGTCACGACGCACCGCGGCGTCGTGTTCGCGTCCTATGCACACGATATGGAATCATTGCAGGACTATCTCGGGCCGGACGTGCTTCGGGAGTTCGAGGCGACCTTCGACGGCCGCAAGCCCAAGCTGCTCGGCTACTACCGCCACACGCTGCCCGGCAACTGGAAGCTTTATCACGAGAATCTAAAGGACCCCTATCACGCCACGCTGCTGCACACGTTCCTGGTGACGTTCGGCCTGTTGGTCGCCGGTAATCGCTCGCTGATGCTTTCAGACGCGACCGGACGGCACGGCGTGATGGCGTCGGCCAAGTCGGATCGCAAGAGCGTGTCCAGCGACGCCAAGAAGGAAATGCGCGCCTATCGCGAAGGCATGACGCTCGCGGAACCGCGCTTCATGAACTTCGTCGAGGAGTTCGACAGTCCCTGGTCGGTGACCATGGCGACCATCTGGCCGAATCTGATCATTCAGCGCGAGATGAACACGCTCGGCGTGCGGCAAATCGTACCCACCAGCCCGCATGAGTTCATCATGAAGTGGACCATGTTCGGCTTCGAAGGCGACGACGAGGAGATGACCCGCCATCGTCTGCGCCAAGGCAACCTCATGGGGCCAGCCGGCTTCCTTGGCCTGGAGGACAATGAGGCGATCAAATTCGTGCAGGACGGGATGCAGCACGTTCCGGGAAGGGAGCACCTGGTGAAGCTCGATCCCGCGGTTGCGGCGGGCACGTCCGACAGTTTGATCTCGGAGGCATCGATCCGGGCCATGTACCGGCATTGGCGCGCAGAGATGGGACTCTAGGCGCATGGGTGAACCTGCCCTGACACGCGATCACTCGCCCGACGCCGCGTCCCTTGATGCGCGACTCGACGCCCTGCTGCTGCATCACGAGATCGAATCCTTCAACGCCCGATACGCGCAGGCGCTTGACGAGCAGCGCCTGGCGGATTGGATAGAAATGTTCACCGACGATGCCCTCTACGTTGTGCTCTCGCGCGAGAATTTCGACCGCGGGCTGCCAGTCGGCCTGATCTATTGCGAGAACAAGCGAATGATCCACGATCGCGCATTCGCGCTCCTGGAAACTTCGATGTTTGCGCCGCGCTATTTGCGGCACATCATCGGAAACCAGGCCGTTCTGAGCGCGGAGAGCAACGGAACAGTCAACGCCCGCGCCAACTATGTCGTGCTTCAGGTGCTATTCGATCGTCCCGATGCGACGCTGCATCAGGTCGGCGTCTACTACGACGTATTCCGTCGCGTGGGCGGCGCGCTCAAGCTCGCCGAGCGCCGGTGCGTCTACGATAATCTTCTCGTGCCGAATGCCCTGTGCATTCCGGTCTAAACGTGATCGGCCGCAGCCTCTTTTGTGCAAGCAACGATCCGCCATCTCACGCCGGGAGATGACGGATTTAACCGATCCGCGACATGGAAAAGATGATTCGGCGCACTGAGTGCGGCGCGCCCAACTCGATCAGGAAGCGGCGAAGGCGTGCACCCTGACGGGCTGGCGCCGGGCACCCCAGTATCCGTGGCCGGCGTCGAATACGCCGGCACAGGACGCGCCACAGTCGCCGCAGCGGCCATCGGCAGTGAGATTCCACGCCGTGAGATCGTACCAATCGCGGCCGATGAGCGTCGTGCCGCAGCCATGGCAATAGGTACTCTGGCCTACGCCGTCGTGTACATTGCCGGTGTAGACATAACGCAGGCCCGTCTCGATCGCGATGCGCCGCGCCATTTTGAGCGTCTGCGGCGGCGTCGGCGG
>DASQXF010000562.1:0-3041 GCA_035639895.1 Xanthobacteraceae bacterium | reverse complement strand
ATCGCGGCGCAGATCGAGCCGAGCGCGCGCGTCGGCATCGGCGCTCGCCATCAGCAGGCCGGCAAGTCCCGCTACGGCCGATTCCCCTGCCACAACGGCATCGTCGCCGAAACGGCCATCGGCCAAGAGCCGCATGCAATCGATTGCGGCTTCATCGTCGATCGTCATGAACGCATCGGCCCCTGTCTCCAGGATCTGCCACGCCAAGGGCGAGACCTCGCCGCAGGCGAGGCCTGCCATGATGGTGTCGAGCGCGCCCTCTACCGGTGTCGGACGACCCGCCACGGCGCTGCGGTAGAAGCAGTCCGCTTTCTCCGGCTCGACGACCACAAAGCGAGGGCGCGCGGCGCCATACCGTTCCCAAAGGTACGAGCACACGCTCGCTGCCAAGCCGCCGACGCCACCCTGGACAAAGACGTGGGAAGGCGCGGCTGCTGCTTGCCCTAGCGCTTCCTCAACCATCAGGCTGTAGCCTTGCATCACGTCGCGCGGGATATCCGCATAGCCCTCGTAGGCGGTGTCGGAGACCACGGTCCAACCATGCGCCGCAGCATCCGTGGCGACGCGCCGAACGCCGTCGTCGTAGGTCCCGGGGAAGCGCCTGATCTCCGCGCCATAGGCAGCGATGGCTTGGCAGCGGCCTAGGCTGACCGTTTCCGGGATGTAGATCACGCATCGGCAGCCGAAGGTGCGCGCTCCCCACGCGACCGAGCGACCGTGATTGCCGTCGGTGGCGCACGTCACCGTGATCCGCGAGGTGAGATCAGCGTAATGGCCCGATGTCAGGTCGTGCGTCGATGCGGTGACGTTCTTCTGCTCCCGGATCGCTTTGCGCAACAGCTTGAATACCGCGTAGGCGCCGCCGAGTGCCTTGAAGCTACCGAGGCCGAAACGTTCGGCTTCATCCTTGTAGAGGACCGCTTCGATGCCGGCGCGCGCAGCGAGCTTCGGCATAAGATGCAGCGGCGTCGGCTTGTAGCCGGGCCATGCCATGATCTCGCGTTTGGCGTCGGCCAACCCCGCAAGACTAAGGATCGCTGCGCGGCCGTCCGCGGCATAGGGTGCGGCACGTGCGGCGCGCGGATTCACGAACAGACCAAACCGTGTTGAGGTCAGCATCGTCGTCTCACCAGCCCGCCGCCAGCCCGTCGCGGCGACCATCCGCGCCGCCGCGAAGTAAGCCTGCTTCCCAATCGATCCAGATCGCCTGTGCCGTCCCAAGCGGGTTCTCGGCGCGCACCACGTGGTGGCCCAAGCTCTCAAGTCCGCTCACGACGGACGCGGGCACGGTACCCTCGACTTGGACGCTGTCGCCGAACCCGAAAGTTCGCGGCGCGTCGATCGCCGCCTGAATTCCCATCGCGTAGTCGATGACGTTGGTCAGGACCTCGACCTGGCCAAAGGGCTGAAACTGGCCGCCGGTCACACCGAACGGCATCACGGCTTTTCCTTTTTGCGCGACGATCGCCGGGATGATGGTGTTCAGCGGGCGCTTGCGTCCGGCGATCGCGTTGGGATGACCTCGCTCGAGCACGAAGCCGGAACCGCGGTTGTGGAAAATGACACCGCTAGCCGGGCTAACGATGCCGGATCCGAAATCGTCGAAGATCGAGTTGATGAAGGCGACCGTGTTGCGATCGGAATCAACGACAGCGAGAAAAGCCGTGTCGCGATGATCGGGGATGGGGAACGGAGCCAAACCCCGCATCCGCCGTTCCATCGATACGTTCGCGCGCAGCTTGGCTGCATGCTCGTCCGACAGCAGCATCTTGACCGGATTGCCGCCGGTGCGCGGATCGCCGATGAAGCAGTCGCGGTCGGCGTATGCCTGCCGGGCGATCTCGGTCAGGAGATGACAGCGTTCGACCGAAAGCGGTGCCCATCTGCACAGATCGAAACCTTCGAGCGCCTTCAACATGATCAGCGGGACGAGGCCCTGGCCGTTCGGCGGGCATTGCCAAACATCGTAACCTCGGTAGGTGGTTGCGATCGGCGTGACGTATTCGGGGGCGTAGGCGGCAAAGTCTTCCAGTGTGTGGCAGCCGCCAGCGGCGCGCAGCGCATCGACCATGTCGCGCGCGATCCAGCCTTCATAGAAGGCTGCCGGTCCGTCGCTCGCGATGCTCTTTAACGCAGCCGCAAGCGCTGGCTGGCGATGGATGTCGCCGGGCCGCGGAGCTGCGCCATTCGGCAAGAAAATGCTGGCGGCGACCTCGTTCTTGCGCAGCTTCTCCAGTTGCCGCGCCCAATCGCGTGCCACCCGCTCGGTCACCGGATAGCCGTCCGCGGCTGCTGCGATGGCGGGTTGCAGCAGGTCCGCGAGTTGCATCGTTCCATGATCGGCGATGAGCCTCGCCCATGCAGCGACAGCTCCCGGTACCGTCACTGCGTCGGCGCTCTCGGATGGAATCGACTTCATGCCGCGGGCAAGACAGCGATCGAGGCTTGCGGCTGCCGGCGCCCACCCCGACCCATTGAGCGCGATGATTTCGCCCTCGCCACGAGGCATGTACAGCACGAAGCAATCCCCGCCGATGCCGGTTTGCGGGGCTTCGACGACGCCAAGCAAGGCGATGGCCGCAACTGCAGCGTCCATCGCGTTGCCGCCGCGACGCAACACATCGAGCGCGGTCAGCGTTGCCAGCGGGTGCGACGTTGCCGCCATGACGCGCATGCCCAACGCCTCGGAGCGTCCGGGCAGTTCGAAATCGCGAGCGGCGTTGTTACAGAATGGCAAGAGACGCGTTCCGCACATCCGTGATCAGCATGGAGGACGGTGCGTGGGTGATGCACAGCGGCGGCTTCGCATTCTTGACGGCCAGTTGGGGAGTAAGTCCACAGGCCCAGAACACCGGTAGCTCGTCATCCGCGACCTCCGGATCACCGACATCCTGATAGCGGTGGCTCAAATCAACACCGATGCTCTTGGGATCGCCAAGATGGATCGGCGCGCCATGCACGTTGGGAAAACGCGACGTGATCTGAACCGCACGGATGGCATCGGCCGGCTTGAAAGCCCGCATGGTCACCACCAGCGGACC
>DASQXF010000561.1:0-2851 GCA_035639895.1 Xanthobacteraceae bacterium | reverse complement strand
TCGTGCCTCACATTGGCAGCCGGCGTGAACGGCCGACATGTCGATACGATTGAATCGCTCGGTCAGGATGGCCGCCTTTCGGCGGTGCAGCGCGGCTTCCACGAGAAGCTCGGCTCCCAATGCGGCTACTGCACGCCCGGCTTTATCATGGCGTCGGCCGGACTGTTACGGCGCAACCCGCATCCGAGCGAGGACGACATCCGCGCCGCACTCGGCAGCAACATTTGCCGCTGCACCGGTTACGTCAAAATCATCGAGGCGGTGAAATACGCCGCCGAGCTCCACGGCGGCGGACTTGCGCCGTGAACGAGCTCGTCCCTGCGCACAACATCGGCGCCTATGTGCCGATGGTCGACGGGCCGGACAAGGTATCTGGGCGGGCGAAATACACCGCCGATCTGATCACGCCGGGACTGCTCGCGGGACGCATCTTCCGCAGCCCCTATTCCCACGCCGAAATCCTCGAGGTCGATGTCTCCGACGCATTACGGCTTCCCGGCGTAAAGGCGATCGTCACCGGCGGCGACTGCGACAAGACTTTCGGCGTGCTGCCGATCGCGCGCAGCGAGCACCCGTTGACGCGCGACAAGGTGCGCTACCGCGGCGAGCCGGTTGCGGCGGTTGCGGCCGTGGATGACGCCACCGCCAAGCGCGCGCTCGGCCTCATCAAGCTGAAGGTCAAGGAGCTGCCTGCCCACTACACATGCAAGGAGGCGATGGCGGCGGGCGCGAGCACGATCCACGCGCATCGCCCCAACAATATAGAGCGCGACGTGCTGTTCGAGCTCGGCAGCGTGGAGCAGGGCTTTCGCGAGGCCGACCTCGTGCGCGAGGGCAGCTACGATTGCGCCGAAGTCTGCCAGAACCAGATGGAGATGCATGCCGCGGTCGCGGAGTACGACGCGGTCCGCGAGCGCATGACCGTCTACGCCAGCACGCAGGTTCCCTATTACGTGCATCTGATGCTCGCGCAGATCCTCGACATGGACATGTCGCGCATCCGCGTGATCAAGCCGCATGTGGGCGGCGGCTTCGGCTGTCGCACGGAAGCGCTCAACGTGGAGCTGATCGCCGCACTGCTCGCGCGCAAGGCGGGCGGCAGCGTACGTCTGGTCACCACCCGCGAGGAGACCTTCATCACCCATCGCGGGCGCCCGCAGACCGATATCCGCCTCAAGATCGGCATGCGCAATGACGGAAAGATCACTGCCGTCGAATGCGAATGCTACCAGCGCGGCGGGGCGCATTCCGGCTACGGCATCGTGACGATTCTTTATTCCGGCTCGATGCTTTACGCCATCTACGACCTGCACAACGTCAAGTATCTCGGAAAGCGCGTCCTCACCAACACGCCGCCTTGCGGCGCGTTCCGCGGCCACGGCACGGTCGACATTCGATTCGCCTTCGAAAGCCTGCTCGACGAGATGGCAAGCGAGCTTGGGCTTGATCCGATGGCGGTGCGGCGCGCCAATTATCTGACCGCGCCGACCTTCACCGATAACGATCTCATGGTGAACAGCTACGGACTGCCTGAGTGCGTGGACTGGGTAGAGAAAGCGAGCGGCTGGCGCCAGCGCAAGGGCAAGCTGCCCAAGGGCAAGGGCAGCATACGCAAAGGTTTGGGATTCGCCTGCTCGCATTACATCAGCGGCGCGTCCAAGCCCGTGAACTGGACCGGCGAGCCGCATGCCACCGTCAATATCAAGCTCGATTTCGACGGCTCGCTCGTCGTTCTTTCCGGTGCCGCCGATATCGGGCAAGGATCATCGACCATCCTGGTGCAGACGGTGGCCGAGGTGCTTGGCCTCGACCTCTCGCGCATTCGCATCGTCACCGGCGACAGCGAGGTAGTGCCGAAGGACAACGGCTCTTATTCCTCGCGGGTGACATTCATGGTCGGCAATGCCGCCATTGATGCGGCGCGAAACCTCAAGCACGTGCTGGTCGCGGCGGCCGCGCGCAAGCTCGAGGCCAGACCCGAGGAGATCGAATGCCTGGGCGAGGTTTACCGCGCCGGCGCCCAGGACAAGGGACTGACCTTCAACGAGGTCGTGACCGAGGCGCTCAAGGACAGCGGCACCATCACGGTGACCGGCAACTACTCGACCATTCCGGAATCGCACGGCGGCAAAAAGTATCGCGGCGCCGCCATCGGCGGCACCATGGGGTACAGCTATTCCGCGCAGGTGGTGGAAGTGAGTGTCGACGAGGAGACGGGAGTGGTCAACGTCGACAAGGTGTGGGTCGCACACGACTGCGGCAAGGCGCTCAACCGCTTGACGGTGGAGGGCCAAGTGCAGGGCTCGGTGTGGATGGGCATGGGCCAAGCCATGAGCGAGGAGACCGGATATCACGAGGGCCTGCTCGTCACCGGCAACATGCTCGACTACCGCGTCCCGACCATCCAGGACTCGCCGCCGATTGAGGTGGGAATCATCGAGAGCAACGATCCGCACGGCCCGTTCGGCGCTAAGGAGGCGGGGGAGGGCTCGCTCGCGGCGTTCCTGCCAGCGCTGACCAACGCCATCGCCGACGCCATCGGGGTGCGGTTCCATGCGTTGCCGGTGACGCCCGACCGCGTGTTCGCCGCGCTGGAGAAACGCCGCCGCGTGGGCAAGGGAAATGGCGAAAGCGCCGACGGCGCGACTGCATGATGTATAGGACGATTGGCCGACCTCTCCGATCTCGTCCCCGCGGACACGATGACCCATATTCCAGAGGCCGGTGATTTATGGGTCCCCGCGTTCGCGGGGACGACGTCAAACTAGCGGGATCCGCTAATGGACGCGCTGTCGGAGTTTGCATTGGTGCGTGCGAGGTCGCTGGAGGAGGTGATCAGCGCGCGCGCAAG
>DASQXF010000560.1:0-6615 GCA_035639895.1 Xanthobacteraceae bacterium | reverse complement strand
CGACGCCACTGACTTCTTCCATATTCCGACCGGGCGTGTGGTCGAGGTGGGGACCCAAGTCGCGATTTGAGCCCTTGACACGGTTTCTCGACCGAAAGCGTGCAAAACTCTCAAAAGAGAACAGACAGTACTGCGTTTGGTACCGGTCTGCTCTGTGCATCGCGCAAGGGCGGAAACGGCGTCGGGCAATGAACAAGTCTGCTGATTTAAGCGCAGCCCGCTATATATTGCGCTGCACCATCTCCAGGTCACCTGATGATATCTCCGCTCACCACGGTTGCCGCCGCCGACCGCGGTGGCGCGATTGCGACCAAGGCACATCATAAGACGCGGCCCGGTGCGAATTTCTGGGCACTGACGCTCGGGAGCATCGGTGTCGTCTACGGCGACATCGGCACAAGTCCGCTCTATGCAATGCGCCAATCGGTGGTCGCAGCGGTCGGGCCCGGCAATCCGGCGAACGAGACCGCCGTCTTCGGAATTCTCTCCCTGATCATTTGGGCGCTGATTCTCATTGTCACACTCAAATATGTCGTCATCCTGCTGCGCGCCGACAACAGCGGCGAAGGCGGCACGCTCGCGTTGATGGCGCTGGCCCAGCGTTCCTTGGGAAAAAGCGCGGGCGCGGTCATGCTGTGCGGCATCACCGGCGCCGCCCTGTTCTACGGCGACGCCATGATCACGCCGGCCTTGTCGGTGCTCTCCGCGATCGAGGGCCTCAAGGTCGTCACCCCGGCGTTCGATCCGTACGTGGTGCCGCTGACCGTGCTGATTCTGCTACTGCTGTTCGCGGTCCAATCGCACGGCACGGCCCGGGTCGCCGCATTCTTCGGCCCGGTGACGCTGGTCTGGTTCGTCGCCATCGCCATCGCCGGCCTGTGGCAGATTCTGGAACACCCTACCGTGCTGTGGGCGTTCAATCCGGCCTACGGCGTTCACTTCCTTGCAAGTCACGGCGTCATCGGCCTCTTTACCCTCGGCGCGGTTTTCCTGGTCGTCACCGGCTCGGAGGCGCTCTACGCCGATCTCGGGCATTTCGGCCGCGCCCCCATCCAGGCCGCGTGGCTCGCGGTCGTGCTGCCGGCGCTCACCATCAACTATCTCGGCCAGGGCGCGCTTGTCTTGGCCGATCCCAAAAGCATCGAGAATCCGTTCTTTCTGCTTTATCCGGATTGGGCGTTGTTGCCGATGGTGGTCTTGGCAACTGCGGCGACGGTGATTGCCAGCCAAGCCGTGATCACCGGCGCTTATTCGTTGACCCGACAGGCGATCCAGCTCGGGCTGCTGCCGCGGCTCGAAATCCGCCACACATCGGAGGCGCTGTTCGGCCAAATCTATATGCCGCGGGTCAACACCGTCCTGCTCGTGGGCGTGCTGCTGCTGGTGGCGTTGTTCCGTTCATCGAGCGCGCTCGCCTCCGCCTACGGCATCGCCGTGACCGGCACCATGGTGGTCACCGTTACCATGGCTTTCGTCGTGGTGTGGAAGGTCTGGCGCTGGCCGCCGGTTGCGGCGGCCGCACTCATCGTGCCGTTCCTGTTCATCGATCTGACCTTTCTCGGCGCCAATCTGCTCAAAGTGGCCGAGGGCGGCTGGGTACCGCTCGCATTCAGCGGCCTGATCATGGTGGTGATGTATACGTGGCGGCGCGGCAGCCGCCTGTTGTTGGAGAAGACCCGGCGGCAGGAAATCTCCCTCGATGACCTCGTGCGCATGCTCGAGAAAAAACCGCCGGCGCGCGTGCCGGGTACCGCCGTGTTTCTCACCAGCACGCCCAATGCCGCACCGACCGCCCTCATGCACAGCCTCAAGCACTATAAGGTGTTGCACGAGGACAACGTCATCTTGACGATCGAGACCGTTACCACGCCGCGGGTGGATCCGGCCGAGCGCGTGCGGATCAAGAAGCTGGGCGAGACCTTCACCTGCGTGGTGCTGCGCTTCGGCTTCATGGAAACGCCCAACGTTCCCAGGGCGCTCGCCATCGCGCGCAAGCTCGGCTGGACGTTCGACATCATGTCGACGTCTTTCTTCCTGTCGCGGCGTTCGCTCAAGCCGGCCGCCCATTCCGGGATGCCGCGCTGGCAGGATCGCCTGTTCATCATGCTCACCCGCATTGCCAACGATGCCACGGATTATTTTCAGATCCCCACCGGGCGGGTGGTCGAGGTGGGAACACAGGTGACGATCTGACGCCGGCGGCGCCAACTGCCTTGATTCTTGGACGCCGACGCGCGACTTGTCTGGGGCAGCGATCCGCGCCGGAATGAAGGAGCTTCCATGTCCGTCCAGCTTGGCCGAGAGAACGTGCAGGATCTGCCGCCGGAGGAGGTCGCACGCGGGCTTGCCGAAGGCACAGTTCTGCTGGTCGACGTGCGCGAGGCAACCGAGACCGAGGTCGAGCGCTATCCGGAGGCGTTCCATCTGCCGATGTCGGAGTTCGATCCCGCTGCTATTCCCGATCCGGAGGGCCGCCGCGTCGTGTTCGCCTGCCGCTCGGGCAATCGATCGGTCACCGCCTCCCTGATGGCACAGGCCGCAGGCCTGCCGTACGATGCGCATCTGGCCGGTGGCATGAAAGCGTGGAAAGAGCTCGGCTTGCCGACCGAGAGCTGACGCGTCCCGGCGGCCAAACCCTCAAATGAAGGCCCACAGCCTGTCCTCGCTCCATCCGAGCCTCGCCCATGCGCTCGTCGTTGCTGCCGCGTGCGCCGCGATTGCGCCTGCTGCTGCGCAAACCAACCGTGAGCGCGTCGTCAACGTCTATAATTGGTCCGACTATGTCGCTCCGACGGTTCTCGAGGACTTTAGCAAGGAGAGCGGAATCAAGGTCCGTTACGACACCTTCGATTCCAACGACACGCTCGAGACAAAGCTTCTGGCCGGCAAATCTGGTTACGACGTGGTCGTGCCGACCGGCTATTTTCTCGAGCGCCAGATCAAGGCCGGCGTTTTCCAGAAGCTGGACAAGGCGAGGCTGCCCAACCTCGCCAATCTATGGCCGGAGATCTCGCAGCGATTGGCAACGTATGACCCCGGCAACCAGTACGCCGTCAATTACATGTGGGGGACGACCGGCATCGGTTACAACGCGCGCAAGGCGCGCGAGGTGCTGGGGCCGAACGGCACGATCGACAGCTGGGACATCGTGTTCAAGCCCGAGAACCTCGCCAAGTTCAAGAACTGCGGCGTGCACCTGCTCGATTCCTCCGACGACATTCTGCCGGCGGCGCTGCACTATCTCGGGCTCGATCCCAACAGCAGCAACGAAGCCGATCTGCAGAAGGCCGCCGAACTTGTGACGAAGATCAGGCCCTATGTCCGCAAATTTCATTCCTCCGAGTATCTCAACTCGCTCGCCTCCGGCGAGATCTGTCTGGTGGTGGGTTTTTCCGGCGATATCAAGCAATCGCAAAAGCGCGCAGTGGAAGCCAAGAACGGCGTCGAGATCGCCTACGTGATCCCGAAGGAGGGAGCGGAATTGTGGTTCGACAATCTCGCTATCCCGCGCGACGCCAAAAACGCGGCCGAAGCGAACGAGTTCATCAACTATCTGCAGCGGCCTGAGGTGGCGGCGAAGAATACGAATTTCATCTCCTACGCCAACGGCAATTTGGCCAGTCAGAAATTCATCGACAAGGCGATCCTGGATGACAAGAGCATCTACCCGGACGAGGCGACGATGCGCAAGCTTTACACGATCAGCGCGCACGATCCCAAGACGCAGCGGCTGATCAACCGGCTGTGGACCAGGATCAAGACGGGCAGGTAGCGCGGTCAATCAGCGCCAGCGGCGATGCAGCCACAGCCATTGCTCGGGGTGCTCGCGCACCCATGCTTCGACCACGGACGTAATCGCCTGCATGGTGCCGACGATGTCGATCTTGCCCGCGGCGTCGCGCCGCGGCTCGATGGCCTCGGTTAGATCGACGCGAAAACGATGCCGATCCGGCAAGCGGATGATGCGCGTGCCGTGAATCGGGCAATCGATGTGGCGCGCAAGACGGGCAATGAACGGGTTGGCTTTGCAGCGGCGGCCGAAGAAGGTCACGTCGACGCCGTTGACGTAATGTTGGTCGACGAGCATGGCGACGTGCCCGCCGGCCTCGAGCACGCGGATGAGTTTGAGCGGTGCGTCGAGGCCGGTCGGGACGAGGTTGCCCATGCTGCCCTTGCGCAGCTTGATGACCGCGTCGCTCACCGCGCCGATATTGGGCCGGCGGTAGAGCACCGCCGTGTCGAGCCGAAATTTGGCCGCAACCAGGGCCGGCAATTCCCAGTTGGCGAGATGGGCGGCGAAGACCAACGCCGGCTTGCCGTCGCACCGCAGCCGCCGAAAACGCGCATCGACTTCTTTCGTGTAGAGGATGTCGCCCTTCTCCAGCGGATCGGGATCGAACATTTGTAGACGATCGATGTGCGAGAACTCAGCCGCAACGCGCCCAAGATTGTCCCAAACGCCACGTAGGATTGCTTCGATCTCGTCGGCGGATTTTTCCGGGAAGGCCGCCGCGAGATTGGCGCGACCGGTCCTGTGTTCCTTGAGTTTCGGGCCGAGCGTGCGCATGAAGCGGCCGGCAAAATCGGCCATGTGCTTGCGGTTGGTCGTACGTATCGCGCGTAGCATTGCGACCGCCAGCGATCCGAGCGCGGCGTCAATGCCGGTCTTGACGTGTCGTTGCAGCCGAAGGGCGAACGTTTTCGGGGGGGTCATGCGCTCGCGGCGGCTCGTCAAACGATCAAAAGGTGACGATGATTTTTCCGAACACTTGGCGGCTCTCCAGCCGCCCCAGTCCACGCTCGAAATCGGCGAGCGCGACCTCGGTGTCGATCACGGGCAATAGCCCGTTCGCCATCTTGGCGAGGCTCTCGCGGATGTTGCGCATGGAGGCACCGAACGAGCCGATAATACGATACTGCTGCTGGAAAAGTTGCATCAAGTTGATGGTCGTCGAGGGCCCGGATGTGGATCCGCAGGTGACGAGCCGCCCACCGCGCTTGAGGCAAAGGAGCGAGCCGTTGAAGGTTTCCGCGCCCACGTGCTCGAAGACCACGTCGACGCCCTTCCTGGCCGTGATCTTGCGCAGCGCGCCTTCGAAACGATCCGTGCGATAGTTGATGACGTGATCGGCGCCAAGCGCCCTGGCTTTTTCCGCCTTGGCATCGTCGCCGACCGTGGTGATGACGGTACAACCGATCGCCTTTGCCATCTTGATGGCAACCGAGCCGATCCCGGAACCGCCGGCATGCACAAGTATGCTCTCGCCCGGCTCCAGTTTGGCGTTGTCGAACAGCATGTGCTGCACCGTTGCAAACGCGATCGGCGCGCAGGCGGCGTCGCGCAGCGCGACGCCGTTGGGGATTGGGATCACCAGCCGCGCGGGCATGTTGAGGAGGTCGCGAGCGAAACCGTCGATGTGAAAGCCCATGATGCCGCCGACGTTCTCGCACAGATTATCGCGACCCTCCCGGCAGGCCTTGCAGGCACCGCAGGTCAATGCGCCGTACATGACGACCGGGTCGCCGAGCTTGAGCCCTGTCGTATCCGGCCCCGTCGACGCAATCTCGCCGGCCGCCTCCACGCCGACCACGACCGGTAGCTTGCGCTTTGCAAACGCCATGCCGCGGTAGCCCCAGAGATCGAGGTGGTTGAGCGCGACAGCTTTGATCCTGATCTGTACCTCGCCCGATGCCGGCGCGGCCGGCGCCGGGAGGTCGGCAAGCTCAAGCTTGCGGTCGGCGACGAGCGCGAGCGCCCGCATGCGTCACGCGGGCTCGCGGCTCATCACCAGCGAGACGTTCTGACCGCCGAAACCGAATGAGTTCGACAGCGCGTGCCGGACTTTGGCGTCGCGCGCCGTGTTCGGCACGACATCGAGCGGTATGGCCGGATCCGGAATGTTGTAGTTGATGGTCGGCGGCAAGCGCTGATGCTGCAAACTCAGCAGGGTGAACACGGCTTCCACCGTGCCCGCTGCCGACAGCGTGTGCCCGATCATCGACTTGTTCGAGGAAATCGGAATTGACCTCGCGCGCTCGCCGAACACCGACGCGACGCCCAAATATTCCATCTTGTCGTTCTCGGGCGTGCCGGTGCCATGCGGGTTGATGTAGTCGATGTCGTCGGGCGTGAGACCCGCGTCCGCGACGGCGTTGCGGATGCAGCCGATGATCGCTTTGCCGTCGGGACTCGAGCGCGTACGGTGGAAGGAATCCGCCATCTCGCCGCAGCCTGCCAATACGCCGAGGATTTTGGCCCCGCGTGCGGTGGCGGAATCGTAGCTTTCCAGCACCAGCGCTGCAGCTCCCTCCGCCATGACGAAACCGTCGCGGTTCTTGGAGAACGGTTTTGCCGCCCCCTCCGGCGGATCGTTGGCGGTCGAGAGCGCCGACAAGAGCGAGAAACGGATCAGGCATTCCGCGTTGACCGATCCATCGGTGCCGATGCAGAGCGCGGCGTCGGCCTCGCCGCGACGGATTGCTTCGACGCCGAGCTGGATCGCGCTCGCCCCCGACGCACAGGCGGTCGAAACCGAAATCGGCGAGCCCTTGGTGCCGAACCGCTCGGCGAGATGTCCCGCTACCGAGGCGAAGAGACAACGTTCGTGAACGGCA
>DASQXF010000559.1:0-3445 GCA_035639895.1 Xanthobacteraceae bacterium | reverse complement strand
ATGGTCGACGCCGGCGACGCCCGGCCCGAAGAGCTTGCGGTTCGGCCCGAGGCCGCCGACCGACATGCCGCCGAAGTTCACGCCGTGGTAGCCGCGCTCGCGGCCGATCAGGCGGAAGCGGCCCGGCTCGCCGCGCGCGCGGTGATACGCCAATGCGATCTTCAGCGCGCTGTCGACCGACTCGGAGCCCGAGTTCGCAAAGAACACACGCTTGAATCCCGGCGGCGCGATCGCGGCAAGGCGTTCGGCGAACTCGAACGCGATCGGGTGGCCCATCTGGAAGGTCGGCGCGAAGTCCATCTGCGCCGCCTGCCGCTGGATCGCCTGCACGATCTTCGGCCGGCAGTGGCCAGCATTCACGCACCACAGGCCCGCGCACGCGTCGAGGATCTGACGGCCCTCGGGCGTCCAGTAATACATGCCTTCGGCGCGGGCGAGCAGCCGCGGCGCCTTCTTGAATTGCCGGTTCGCCGTGAACGGCATCCAGAACGCCGAGTGCTCTAGGTCGGCGACGAACTCTGCGCGTTTATTCATGCAGCTAGCTTACCGCAGACGGGGGTTGCGGCAGCGCAGTAACGGGCTCGTAACCTTAGGCCGAGTAGGCCACTACGCGTTGCTTTTGCTCACCGAGACCCGCAATCGTGAGACGCATCACATCGCCGGACTTGAGAAACACGGGCGGCTTCATCCCGAGCCCGACGCCGGGCGGCGTGCCGGT
Organism: Xanthobacteraceae bacterium; assembly: GCA_035639895.1. Classification (GTDB taxonomy): domain Bacteria; phylum Pseudomonadota; class Alphaproteobacteria; order Rhizobiales; family Xanthobacteraceae; genus VAZQ01. The sequence goes on along the minus strand of DASQXF010000559.1, from coordinate 2,727 downwards.
GGCGATGATGTCGCCCGGCAGCAGCGTCATGTACTGGCTTACGTGCGAGATGAGCTTCGACACGTTGAACACCATGGTGCGCGTGTTGCCGCTCTGCATGCGCTTGCCGTTCACTTCCAGCGCCATGTCGAGCATCTGCGGATCGCGGATCTCGTCGGTGGTGACGAGCCACGGCCCGATCGGACCCGCGGTGTCGAATCCCTTGCCTTTGTCCCACTGCGTGGTCGCCATCTGGAAGGAGCGCTCCGACACGTCGTTCACGATGCAGTAGCCCGCGACATAGTTGAGCGCCGACTCTTCGTCGACGTAGCGGGCGGTGGTGCCGAGCACCACGCCGAGCTCCACTTCCCAATCGAGCTTGGTCGAGTTCTTAGGCTGGATCACATCATCATTCGGGCCGCTGATGCAGGTGGTCGCCTTCATGAAGACGATCGGCTCCGGCGGGATCGGCAGCCCTGCTTCCTTCGCATGGTCGGAGTAGTTGAGGCCGATCGCGACGAACTTGCCGATGCCGACGTAGGGCACGCCGTAGCGCGGCGTGCCGTTCACGAGCGGCAGCGATTCGGGTTTCAGCCGCGTCAGCATCTTCAGGCCGCGCGGCGAGATCTCGTTCGGCCCGAGGTTATCGACGATCTTCGACAGGTCGCGCAGCTTCCCTTCGTCATCGATCATGCCGGGCTTCTCGTAGCCCGGCTTGCCGTAGCGGCACAGCTTCATATGGTCATGCCCCCATCAATCGAAAAAACCTGGCCCGTAGCGAAGAGCGACTCGTCGGAGGCGAGATAGACCATGATCGGCGTCATGTCCTCCACCGTGCCGAGCCGCCCCATCGGCTGGCGCGCGATGAAGTCCTTTCTCGCCTGCACCGGATCGCTCTGCGCGTTGATGCGTCCCTGCAGCGACGGCGTGTCGATCGTGCCGGGCGCGAGCGCGTTGCAGCGGATGCCCTGGCGCACGTAGTCGGCGGCAATCGACTTGGTGAGCCCGATCACCGCCGCCTTGCTCGCGCCGTAGACGCAGCGGTTGGGCAGCCCGCGCACCGACGAGGCGACGGAGGCCATGTTGATGATCGAGCCCTTCTGTTTCTTCAGCATTCCCGGCAGGAACGCGCGCGTCACGAGGAACATCGAGCGCACGTTGACGCTGAAGGCCTGGTCCCAGTCGCGCGTGCTGGCGTCGAGAATGTTGCCGTTGTGCACCATGCCGGCGCAGTTGAAGAGCACATCGACGTCACCTACTTCCTGCGCGATGCGCGCGATCGCCGGCTCGTCGGTCACATCGAGCTGGCGCGTGCGGATACCGTCGCGGCCGTCGATCGCCTTGAGCTGCTGACCATTGATGTCGGTCGCCCAGACCTTGGCGCCCTCGCGCGCGAAGGCAAGCGCCGCCGCCTGGCCCATGCCTTGCGCGGCCGCCGTAATGAACGCGGTTTTTCCTGCGAGACGTCCAGCCATGTGGGATTTTCCTGAAGGGCAGCGATTATACTTCGCGTCTCCATGATCGAGTTCGATTTCGGCGGCCGCACCGCGGTGGTGACGGGCGGCGCGCAGGGCATCGGTGCCGCGATCGCGAAGCGCCTGCGTTCCTCCGGCGCAAAAGTTGCCATCTGGGATCTGGAGGGCTCGCCGCGCGTCGATGTCGCTGACGCCGGCGCAGTGCAGGCAGCCACTGAGCGCACACTGCGCGAATTGGGAAGGATCGATGTGCTGGTGAACAACGCCGGCATCGCCGGCCCGAGCATGCCGGTGGTCGACTACCCGGTCGAGCAGTGGAAGCGCGTGATTGACATCGATCTCAACGGCCCATTTCTTTGCTGCCGTGCGGTGGTGCCGCATATGGTGAAGGCCGGCTACGGTCGCATCGTCAACATCGCCTCGATCGCCGGCAAGGAAGGCAATCCCAACGCGGCCGCCTACGCCGCGGCAAAAGGCGGCTTGATCGCGTTCACCAAGGCGCTCGGCAAGGAGCTCGCCAAGAGCGGCGTGCTGGTCAACTGCGTGACGCCCGCCGCGGCGCAGACGGCGATCCTGGACCAAGTGACAGCCGAGTTCGCGCAATACATGCTGTCGAAAATTCCCATGGGGCGCTTCGTCAAGGTGGAGGAGATCGCGGCGCTCGTTTGCTGGCTCGCCTCCGAAGAGTGCTCGTTCTCCACCGGCGCGGTGTTCGACATTTCCGGCGGTCGTGCCACTTACTAAAAAGCGCCGCAGCGCCGAGTGGTTCTCGCGGCAAGACATCTACGGCTTCATCTACCGGAGCTGGGTGCGCAACCGCGGCGTGCCCAACGATCAGTTCGATGGCCGGCCGGTCATCGGCATCTGCAACACCTGGTCCGAGCTCACCCCCTGCAACACGCACTTCCGCGTGCTTGCCGACCATGTCCGGCACGGCATTCTCGAAGCCGGCGGCTTTCCGCTCGAATTTCCGGTGATGTCGCTCGGCGAGACGCTGCTGCGGCCGACCGCGATGCTTTACCGCAACCTCGCCAGCATGGACGCCGAGGAATCGATCCGCGGCAATCCGCTCGACGGCGTGGTGCTGCTCGGCGGCTGCGACAAGACCACGCCTTCGATCCTGATGGGCGCGGCGAGCGTCGACCTGCCGACGATCTTCGTTTCCGGCGGCCCGATGCTCTCCGGCAAGTATCGCGGCCACGACATCGGCTCGGGCACCAACGTCTGGTCCATGTCCGAGGATTTGCGCGCGGGGAAAATAACCCTGGAAGAG
>DASQXF010000558.1:0-4857 GCA_035639895.1 Xanthobacteraceae bacterium | reverse complement strand
GTCGATGATATCGCGCAGGAACACCTTTCCCTCGTTGAGCTCGTCGCGCCAAATAATGATCGCCTGGAAGGTGAGCGGGCTCTCGCATAGGCCCGCGATCATGGCTTCGCGGCCGGCCTCGATGCGCTTGGCAATCGCGATCTCGCCCTCGCGCGACAGTAGCTCCACCGAGCTCGTTTCGCGCAGATACATGCGCACCGGATCATCCGTGCGCTCGGTCGGCTCCTTGGCCTCGGACTTGGCCGGGACCTTCTGCTGGACCTCGACCAGCTCGCCGCTCTCGCTCTCGGCCTCCTCGTCGGCTTCCTCGCGCGTTTCCTCGCCCTCTTCGCTCGGCTCCTCGGTCTCGACCACGTTCACGCCCATCTCGCTGAACATGGCCAGCACGTCTTCGATCTGCTCGGAATTGACCTCCTCCGAGGGCAATACCGAGTTGATCTGGTCATGGGTGACATAGCCGCGCTTCTTGGCGGTGCGGATGAGCTTTTTGACTGCGGCGTCGGAGAGGTCGAGCAGCGGCAGCGGCGTATCGGGGGCTTCGGACACCTCCTTTTCGGGCGCCTCTTCCTTTTCTTTCTCTTTTTGCGCTGCTGCCTTGGTCTTGCTCGCCATACGTCCTCTCCTGCAGACGCTCCCGTCTGGGAGCGCCGATCACGCCATCCCTACCCTATGCGGGGAGAATCGAGGGCCACTGGGGAGCAGAGCCACGCCCAAATTGCCTCGATTCGGACCCGCCGAGTGTCATCGGAGCCGCTTAAGCCCCGATTAAGCCTCCAATTGCAACAGAAGCCAAAGGCTTAGCCCCGGTTCCATGCCCTGGGCACCCCTTGGCTTCCCAGCATTCATAGAGACTGCACGGCCCGGCCCGAGGAAGCTCCAAAACCCTCGATCAGCGCCTCGGTTCCATCGAGCAACGCCAACCGGGCCTTCACATCCTGCAGCCAGGAATAGTTGGCCTCGGTCGGGTCCTGCCCCAGAGCCTGCTCCGCGTCTCTGAGTTCCTTAGTTAGGCAATGCCATTGCCGATGCAAGGCGACAAGCTGCTTCCATGTCGTGAGCACGTCGTCGGGCGCAGCCTCCGGCCGGACCCCCCAAACCGAAGGCGTGGTGATGACCTTGTGAATGCGGGCCGCGGTTTCGGCAAGGCCTCGGCGGCCGAGTTCGGCGAGCATGGCGGTGCCATCCGGCGCGCCGCCGTGCGCGAAAATATCGATCAGTTCGCCCTTGAGCTTGCCGGCCTCGACGTGGCGGAACTCCACGGCTGCGAACTCCTCCAGGTGCTCGTGCAGGAGCCAAGGATGATTGATCACCGCCTGCAGGATGAGCGCCTCGCGCAGCGCAATGGCGGCGTGCTGCCCGCGATGAACAGGGCTCGAGGACAGTTGCGTGCTCGCCGCGACATAGGGCCCGCCCGCAAGCGCGCGCGCAGCGAACGGCGAACGCCGCCCAAGCGATAGCGGATTGCGACCAATCCTTCCGTTTCTATTCGCTATTCGCCATTCGTTATTCGCCATGCCGGGAAGGCGTTGCCGCTTCATCGGCCGCTCGTCGCCCGCAAACAAATGCCGCAACTGGTCGGCGAAGTCGCGACGATAATATTTGCGCACGGAGTCGTCCGCGATCATCGCCGTTACCTCGGCAAGGCGCGCTTCGAATGCGGCGCGGCGCTCGGGCGTGTCGAAGCTGCCGGCTTCGGTCTCGCGCACCCACAAGACCTGGGCGAGCGGACGCGCGGCGGCGATGACCTCGTTGACGGCCGCCCGGCCGCCGGCGCGCACGAGATCGTCGGGATCATGGCCCTCGGGGAGGGCCGCGAATTTCAAGCTCTTGCCCGGCTTGATCAGCGGCAAGGCCAGATCGACGGCCCGATAAGCGGCGCGGCGTCCGGCCGCATCCCCGTCGAAGCAAAGCGTAGGCTCATCCGCCATCTTCCAGAGCAGGACGAGCTGCTCGGCGGTAAGCGCGGTGCCGAGCGGCGCAACCGTTGCCTCGAAGCCCGCGCTCACCATGGCGATCACGTCGATATAGCCCTCGACCGCGATCAGCGGCGCACCCTTGTGGGCGGCCACACGCGCGGCAGCGGCGTTGTAGAGCGTTGCGCCCTTATGGAAGAGCGCCGTCTCGGGCGAGTTGAGATATTTCGCCTGTGCATCCTTCTCGAGGGCGCGCCCGCCGAAGGCGATCACGCGTCCGCGCAGATCAGTGATGGGAAACATCACGCGATCGCGAAAGCGGTCGTAAGGGACGGGAATGTCATCGCTCGCCACTAGTAGTCCCGCCTCGATCATGTGATCGGTCGCGATCCCCGCCTTGCCGAGATGCTCCTTGAGCGCGAAGCGTTCGGGCAGGGCATAGCCCAGGCGGAACTTGAGCTGGGTCGCCGGGTCGAGCCCACGGTCGGCGAGGTAGCCGCGCGCCTTGGCGCCCGCGCGTGAGGCGAGCGTGTCCTCGAAGAATTTCGCGGCCAACTCAACGATATCGTTGAGCGTCTTGCGCCGTTCCTCGCGCGCCTCCTCCTCGGGCGAGATCTTGGGCAGCGGAATACCGGCCTGGGCCGCCAGCCGCTCGACCGCTTCGGGGAAGCTCACCCCTTCAGTCAGCATGATGAAGTCGAAAATCGTGCCGTTCTTGCCCGAGGAGAAATCGAACCAGGCCATTTTCTGGTCGTTCACGAAAAACGAGGGCGTTTTCTCCTTGTTGAAGGGGGAGAGTCCCTTCCACTCGCGTCCCGCCTTCTTCAGGCGCACGCGCCGGCCGACGACCTCCGAAACGGGAAGGCGCGCGCGCAGCTCGTCGAGAAATTGAGGCGGAAAACGCATCAGGGCGGCCCGGTGATTCGCTCAATCTCCAAGTATAGGCCGGCGCGGCACGCCAGAGGGGCGGCAGGCGATTGTCCCAGTTATCCACAAGGGGTGTTCTGCTAAGATGAGCAAACAATTCGCAGGTAGGACACGATGATCACAACGAATGAGGCGGCGATGACCCGCCGCGGCGTGCTGGCAAGCGCCGGCGCGGGCGCAGCGGCTTTGGGGGGAGTGCCGGCACGGGCACAGACCGCCGCACGCAAGACGTTCGTGCTAGTACACGGCGCTTGGCACGGCGGCTGGTGCTGGCGACGCGTCGCCGATGTTCTGCAACAGCGCGGACACACGGTGTTCACGCCGACGATGACCGGCTTGGGCGAGCGCTCGCACCTCATCGACGGTAAGATCAATCTCACCACCCACGTGACCGACATCGTCAACGTCATCAAGTGGGAACGCCTCAACGACATCGTGCTTGTCGGCCATTCCTACGGCGGCATCATCATTTCGGGCGTGGCCGAAGCGCTGCGCGACACCATCAGCTCGATCGTGTTCCTCGACGCCTTCGTGCCGGCAAGCGGCGATAGTATAGCGACCCAGGCGTCCCAGCCTGTCCGGGAGTCGATCACCGCCGCGGCGGAGAAGGGCGAGACAATCATGAAACCGGTCTCGGCCGCGGTGTTTCGGGTGAACGAAAAGGACCGCGCCTGGGTCGATGCCATGTGCACGCCGCATCCGCTGGCGACCCTTACCGACAAGATTACCCTGACTGGCGCGCATGATCGCATCGCCAAGAAGGCCTATATCCGCGCCAAGGGTTATCCCAGCATCCCGTTCGATGCCACGCAGGAGCGGGCCAAGGCCGCCGCCGGGTGGCGCGTCTATGAATTGCCGTGCGGCCACGACGCCATGGTCGACATGCCGGGGCAACTCACGGATATCCTGGTAGAGGTGGCTTAGCGCCGCAATGATGCCGGACGGGTTAACTACGCGACGCTGCTCTAACTCAGGTAATCCAGCATCATGAACGCGTAGACCTTGGCCGCATCGGCGGTTCGCTCGACCGAAGCCATGTCGTGGTCGGTGTGGGCGTATTGATGTTCGCCGGGTCCGAAATTGGCGGTCGCGATCCCGACATGGTTGAGGTAGCCCTGGTCGAAGGCCGACGGCGAATAGTAGGTCTCCGCCGGCTTGCCCAGCATCACTTCGCTCGCGCGCAGGAGCGCGCGCACCACGGGTGACTCCGTCGTCACCAGCGACGGATACATGTACGGCCCGAGCCGCACCTCGACGCCATAGGTCTTGCCGCTGACCGGATCCTTGATCCGCTCGACCTCCTTGGCGATCCGCTCGATCTCGGCGAATGCCTCGTTCGGATCCTCTCCCGGCAGCAAGCGTCGGTCGAGGGTGAACTCGCAGCGTTCCTGCACAGTGTGAGTCGACTCGGGAAAGCTGCGAATGTGATTGACCGTCAACGATTGTCTGCCGAGCTGCGGATGGGTCTTGTCGACCTTCACCTTGTCCAGCAGCAGGCGAATCGCGTGGGTCGCGCCGCTGATCGCGTTGACGCCGTCCCAGGGCCGCGACGAATGGCACGGCGAGCCCTTCACCGTGACGAACACATCGATGCGGCCGCGGTTGCCAAGGGTGACCTTGAGCCCGGTCCCGCCCAGCACCGCCATATCGGCACGCACGCCCGCGCCCTCGACCACGCTCTTGATGGCGTCGTGCTTTCCGGTCTCGCCCGACACACAGCAGGTAAAGATGAGCTTGCCGTTGATTGGAATCTTGCTCGCGATCACGGTTTCCATAGCGTGCAACATTGCCGCGAGATTTGCCTTCTGCTCGCTCGCCCCCTTCCCCATCACGCATTCGCCGGGAAGGCGGTATGTCGCGCCGTCGACCACGTCGCCATCATAGGGGTTGGGCATGGTCGCCGCCGGCTGGTTCATGGCGTTGCCGATCAACATCAGCGATTTTGCGCTCGTTCCCGCGCCGCAGGTTGCGATCAGATTGCCCATCGGGTCGTAGCGGATGTCGCTAAAACCCATAG
>DASQXF010000557.1:0-16406 GCA_035639895.1 Xanthobacteraceae bacterium | reverse complement strand
GTTCCTGCGCGCGGTGGATTGCATTGTATGCGCCGGCGGCGTGTTGGCCCAGCTGGGAATGACACCTTCAACCCTGTTGCTGCCGGAACAAGCGGCAAGCAGCCACGCGAGAACAGATAGTGCGGCAACAAGGCGCATCGTGGTCCCGCAATGAGCTGTGCGCGCGCTACTCGCCCTTGCCGCCGAGCTGCTTGAGCTTGGCGAACACGGCGTCGACGTTGAGCTCGTCGGCCGGCTTCTTCTCCTCCGGCTCGGGCTCGCGACGAACGGTGGTCTCGGCGGCGGGCAGCAGCGTGGCGCCTTGCGCCTCGGCATCGGCCGGCTTCTCCTTGGCGGCGCGCTGAACCTCGAGGTCGAGATCGATCTGCGAGCATAGGCCGAGCGTGACGGGGTCCATCGGCTGCAGGTTCGAGGCGTTCCAGTGGGTGCGCTCGCGGATCGCCTGAATTGTGGACTTCGTGGTGCCGACGAGCCGCATGATCTGGCTGTCCTTGAGCTCGGGGTGGTTGCGCACCAGCCAGAGGATAGCGTTCGGGCGATCTTGGCGGCGCGACACCGGCGTGTAGCGCGGGCCCTTCTTTCGCTTGGCCTCGGGCAGGCGGACCTTGGGATCGAGCAGCTTGAGCCGGTAGTTCGGATCGGCGACGCCTTTCTCGATCTCCTCGCGGCTGAGCTGGCCAGTGAGCACGGGATCGAGCCCCTTGATGCCTTGCGCCGCATCGCCATCGGCGATCGCCTTCACCTCGAGCGGGTGAAGCTTGCAGAAGTCGGCGACCTGATCAAACGAGAGCGCGGTGTTCTCGACCAGCCACACGGCGGTCGCTTTCGGCATCAGCGGGATGGCGCTCATGGCTAAATCTCCTCTGTGCTCCGCCCGCCCTCGCGGGCGAAGCTTGGTGTCATCGGCGATGACGGAAGTGACGCAAATATAGGCATTCCCCCACGGGCGGCGCAATGGGGACATCCGCCAGCGGCTGCGCGCTATCCCAGCGTCGGGTCGAGCACGATCTTTCCCGACGACTCGCCGGATTCCACCAGCCGATGCGCGTCGGCGGCACGCGACAGCGGCAGAATGCGCTCGATCCGCGCCTTGATCTTGCCCTCGGCAGCGGCGGCAAAGCATTTCGCCACGTCGGAAGCCTGATAACCCGGCCGTCCCTTGATGGTGATGCGCTTGTGGTAGAGGTGAGAAAAATCGACGGTGACATTCGGCCCCGCATGCGCGCCGGCGGTGACCAGGCGGCCATCAAAACCGATCGCGCGGAAGGCATTGGGCAGCACCTTCGGATTGGCGATGTTGTCGTAGAGCACGTCGACGCCCTTGCCGCCGGTCAGCGTCATCACCTCCGCCTGCAAGTCGGCGGTGTTGTAGTTCACGCCATGATCGGCGCCGAGCGCGAGCCCGATCTTGACGCGTTCCTCGGAACCCGCGGCCGCGATCACGTTCGCGCCGATCACGTTCTTGGCGATCTGAATGCCGATCGAGCCGAGGTTGCCCCCCGCGCCCATGATCAGCACGGTCTCGCCGGCTTTGAGCCCGGCGACGTTCACCAGCAGATTCCAAGCGGTCGGCACGTGGCGGACGATGACGGCGGCGTGGTGGAAGTCGAGCCCGTCCGGAAGCTCGATCGCGGCGCAGGCCGGTACCGCGACCATCTCGGCAAAGCCGCCGGGCCGCTTGATGCCCATCATGCCGCTCGGCCCGGCGTAATTGGCGCCGTCCTCCGGACAAACATCGAGCGGCATGACGCCGGCGGCGGCCACCCGCATCCCCTTTCGCCAACGCGCAATGGACGCTCCGACCGCATCCACGACGCCGGCACAGTCGACGCCCGGAATGAGCGGAAGTATCGCGCCGCGCGCGCGCTCTTTGCCCGCCCGCAAGCTCACGTCGAGCACGCGATTGACGGTGGCGGCATGAATGCGGATGCGGATCTCGCCTGCGCGCGGCTCGGGATCCGGCACGGTCTCATATTGGAGCACGTCCGGCGGGCCATAGCGGTGCATCACGATCGCTTTCATGTGGGCTCTGTGTCGTTGTCGTTGCGCAATGCCGACCCGGTTAACGATAGTCGTCTCCGCGGCGCGGGGACTCATGACTGCAGGTTCTGGGATCCGGCCCCGCTTCCATCTTTGTTAGCAACCGTCGACAGCAAACACCAATTGCGCGCCGCACCGACCGGCTTCATGTTGAGGAGCAGGTGAAGGCGACCGAGGCGACGACCCATGGACGATAAATTCGCCTGTGCCGAGTTGATCCAAGCTTGGGCCAATTATCGCGACCAGGGTAAATGGCCGCAATTGCTTAGCACTTTCTTGCCGGAGGGCGAGATTGCGGTCTCCTGGTTCAGCGGCAGCTTTCGTGAATTCGTCGACCGCTGCCGGCAGAGCTTCGAGGCCGGCCAGCGTTCCAAACACCACATTTTCCCCTCCGTCGTGCGCATCGCGCGCGATCGCGCGCTCGCCGAGACGAGTATCGTCATCCTGGTGCGCCAGAAGATCGGCGACGTGCTTACCGACCTCACGTCGCACGCGCGGTTCCTCGATCGGCTGGAGCGACGAGGCGGACGCTGGGTGATCGCGGAGCGCGTTGCAGTCTACGAGCGCGATCGGCTCGATCCGGTCGAGCCGTCGGAGGCTTTCGCCAAGCTGTTCGGCGCGACCGATCTTTCGGCCTATCCCGAACCGTACCGGTACATGGCCGCTCGGCTGAAAGCCGCGGGTCGCGCACCGGCGCCGGTCGTGCACTACGATGGCGCGGCGCACACAGCGCATTTGTACGCGCGCTACGACGCTTGGCTGGACGGCGGGTAGCAGGCGGCCAAGATCGGTTCCACGGCCCTCGCTTGACAGGTCCAGCGCATGGCCCCATGTCGAGTGGCGCAGCCACGCGTCGAACCGAGGTCCCATGACGGAAGCCCCCAAGCCCGCGCTGAAGGTGCTGCTATGCTCTCCGCGCGGCTTCTGCGCCGGTGTCGTGCGCGCCATCGAGACTGTCGAGCAGGCGCTCGCCCGCTACGGCGCGCCGGTCTACGTGCGCCACGAAATCGTGCATAACCGCTATGTGGTCGAGAGCCTCAAGGCCAAGGGCGCGATCTTCGTTGAAGAGCTCGACGAAATTCCGGATACCGATGCACCCGTCATTTTCTCGGCGCACGGCGTTCCGAAATCGATCCCCGCAGAGGCGCAAAAGCGGAGCCTGTTTGCGCTCGATGCCACCTGTCCGCTGGTCACCAAAGTGCACCGCGAGGCCGAGATCCACTACAAGCGTGGCCGTGAGATCGTGCTGATCGGCCACGCCGACCACCCGGAGGTGGTGGGAACGGTCGGCCAACTCCCCGCGGGCGCCATTACACTGGTGCAGTCGGTCGAGGAGGTCGCCAGTTTCGTGCCGCGCGATCCCAGCCGTCTTGCCTATGTGACGCAAACCACGCTCTCCGTCGACGACACCGCCGGCATCGTCGCGGCGCTTAAAGCGCGCTTCCCCCAGATCCACGGGCCGCACAAAGAAGACATCTGCTACGCCACCACCAACCGCCAGGAGGTCGTGAAGAAGGTCGCGCCCATGGTCGAGGCTATGGTGGTGGTCGGGTCGCCCAATTCCTCCAATACGCAACGTCTCAAAGAGGTCGCAGAACGTGCAGGCTGTCCGCGCGCGGCGCTGGTGCAGCGCGCCGGGGAGATCGACTGGTCGCTGTTCGGCTCGATCGCAAGCCTCGGCGTTACCGCCGGCGCCTCCGCGCCGGAGGTTCTGGTCGAGGAGGTTATCGGCGCCTTCGCCGAGCGCTACACGGTAGAGGTGGAGACCGTCACCACCGCCGACGAAGACATGTTCTTCCCGCTGCCGCGGGTGTTGCGAGGGCCCGAGGCAGCGGAGTGAGCTCGCGCGCGGGGGAGCGCAGTTCCCGCACCTAGAAATCAGTTATTGGACATCAGCATTCGTCGCGTTCCCACCGAACCTGATTCCGGATTTGGCATCGCCCGGAGCAGGCACACGCATGAGGAATGACCGTGGCCGTCTACACCGATGTGGTGGCGGAAGAGCTTGGGGCCTTTCTCGCCGGTTACGACATCGGGGAACTGCTCGCCTATAAGGGCATCGCGGAAGGCGTGGAGAACTCCAACTTCCTCGTTCACACCAGCCGCGGCTATTTCATCCTCACTCTCTACGAAAGGCGCGTGGCGGCCAACGACTTGCCGTTCTTCCTCGGCTTGATGGAGCACCTGCATGCGCGTGGCATCAGCTGCCCGCAACCGGTCAAGAACAAGCGGGGCGAAGTACTGGGCCACATCGCCGGCCGTCCAGCGGCGGTGATCACGTTTCTCGACGGCATGTGGATCCGGCGGCCATCGCCGGCTCACTGCGCGGCGCTGGGTGAGGCGCTGGCGAGGCTGCATCTCGCCGGGCTCGATTTCCGGCATAGCCGCGTCAACGCGCTCTCGGTGAATGGCTGGCGGGCGCTCTACGAGAACTGCAGCGCGCGCGCGAACGAGGTGCAGCCCGGGTTGACGCAATTTCTCGCGGCCGAGCTTGCACATCTCGAAAACGCATGGCCATCGAATTTGCCGCAGGGCGTCATCCACGCCGACCTCTTTCCCGACAACGTATTCTTCCTCGGCAACAAGCTTTCCGGACTGATCGATTTCTATTTCGCCTGCACGGACGCGCTCTCCTACGACGTCGCGATCTGCCTCAACGCCTGGTGCTTCGAGAGCGACCATTCGTACAACGTGACCAAGGGCAGGAGCCTGCTGCAGGCCTATGCGCAGGTGCGCCCGCTCTCGCGGGAGGAGCGCCGCGCACTGCCGCTGCTCGCGCGCGGCGCTGCGCTGCGCTTTCTGCTGACGCGGCTGGTCGACTGGTTCGATGTGCCGGCCGGCGCACTGGTGCGGCCGAAGGATCCGTTCGAGTATTACCGCAAGCTGCGCTTCCATCAGTCGGTCAACAGCGTGCGCGACTACGGAATCGAGGAATGAGCGAGCCGCACGTCGTCGTCCACACCGATGGCGCCTGCTCCGGCAATCCGGGGCCCGGCGGTTGGGGCGCGATTCTCGCCTTTGGCGATCACGAGAAGGAACTCAAGGGCGGCGAGGCGCACACCACCAACAATCGCATGGAATTGATGGCCGCGATCGCGGCACTGGAAGCGCTCAAGCGGCCCTGTCTCGTCGACATTCACACCGACAGCCAATATTTGCGCAATGGCATCCTGTCGTGGATCAACCAATGGAAGCGCAACGGCTGGCGCACCGCCGATAGGAAGCCGGTCAGGAATGTCGATCTCTGGCAGCGGCTCGATGCGCTCTTGGCACGGCATCGCGTGCGCTGGCATTGGGTGCGCGGCCATGCCGGCCACGTGCTCAACGAGCGCGCCGACAAATTAGCGCGCACGGGACTAGAAGAGGCGCGCCCGCGGGCCGGCAAGGGCCGCCCGGCGACGTTCCCGGGCGATTAGAGCCGGTCCCGGACGTCAATTTTTTGGTCGTCATTCCGGAGCCACCGATCTCGGGCTTATCCGAGATCGGCATTTAGTGATGCCCAAGTCGGTTGAAGCCGACTTGGGTGCGCAGCGAGGGAGCCGGAAATCCATAACCGCTGCCTGTGATTATGGATTCCGGGCTCGCGCCTTCGGCGCGCGCCGGAATGACAAGCCCTGGATTCCGCGTCGTCAGAAATGAGGCTAAAGCTGCTTGAGCAAGGCGTCGCCGCCCGACACTTCCACCTTGCCCGGCGCCTCTTCGATGTTGAGCGTCTTGACGACGCCGTCCTCGATCAGCATGGCATAGCGCTTCGACCGCGTGCCGAGGCCGTTTCCCGAACCGTCGAACGTCAGATCGATGGCCTTGGCAAACTCGCCGTTGCCGTCGGCCAGAAAGTCGATCTTGTCGGCGGCGCACGCCTTCTTCCAGGCGTCCATCACGAACACGTCGTTGACGGAGGTGACGGCGATGGTGTTGACCCCCTTCGCTTTGATGGCGTCGGCGTTCTGCACGATCGAAGGAACATGCATCTTGTGACAGGTGCCGGTGAAGGCGCCGGGCACGGCGAACAGGGCGACCTTCTTGCCCTTGAAGATCTCGTCGGTGGTCTTCCACGCCGGCCCGTCCGACGTCATGACGCGAAATTTCGTCTCCGGCACTCGATCGCCGACCTTGATGGGCATGATCGTCATCCTCTCGCTTGCGTGTGAATACTTGAACCTCGCCCGCGCCGCTAAGCGGTCTCGCGGGTCCAGCACCCAAATTAGCGTGCCCGGCGAATTAGTCGAGACGGGTGACGACCTCGATAGCCGCATCTCCCGCGACGGCGGTGAGCGCGATGTGAGCGCCGTCGTAACTGGCCCCGGGCGGTGCGCCATCGAGCTCGAAAGCGAAGCGTTGCAAACCGTTCGGCGCGCCATCCACCGCCGCCGGCACCGGCAGTGCCCAATCCGCTGTCGGTCCCTCAGCGAATAGAGCAATCTCGGTTGCGGGCGGCGCTGCGAGGTCGACGAGAATACGGGATCGGCCGCCGGCGTTGTCGCGCCGAACCGATTTGACGGCAAGCGCCGAGCCTTCGCCGAGCGGGAGCTTCTTGGGAATCCGCGCTTCCGCCGCGGCCAGCACGGCCTCGTGCGAGGAGGCTCCGCCGGTGAGCACCAGTTCGGCCTTTGCTTCCGCGGGTACGCACAGCATCTCGCATACGGCGTAGTCGAGCTTGAGACGCAGCTTGACCGGCTCTCCCCTGATCTGCGGAACGATCGCCAGAGGCAGGATGACGTCGCTCGCATATCCGATCGTGACCAGCCCCTGTTCAGGAATCCGTTGCGGCGCCGGCCACAGCACCTGGACCGACTTGAGGTTCTGCGACTCCGAAAAATCGAAGCGCGGCGGCACGCCAGCATCGCCGGGATAGCGCCAATAGGTGTGCCAGCCGCTCTTGAGCCTGATCTCCACGCCGGCGCGAATCGGCCCTCCATCGAGCGGGGAGGAACCCGCGATGAGACGCACGGCGCTGCGTGCATCGCCGTCCCAGCGCGAGGCGTCATCCGCTGCCGCGTTGCTCGCGCCGATCAGGCTTATGGCGCAAATGCCGACCGCGCCAAGCGCGGCGGTCCGTCGCAGCCCATCGCAACCGGTGATCATGATCGCTCGATCTATGGGCGAAACTTTTCGTGTGCCACTGAATTCATCGTGAGCCGACGCGTGATCGACCGGCCCGGCTGGTGGAAAGTACATGAAAAAGACACACATCTTACGCGCGTCGCCCCGTATCATGGCACGAAGCGTGCATAGATTTGCCGCCTCGTTTGCAATCGGCGCTCAATCAGGTAGCATTTCGGCATGAAGTTTCCTCGCAAGACGACTATGCAAGACGACGACGAGGCGCCGGTCGGCGCCGAATCCGACGCGCCTCGGCCCGAGCGGACGGCCCGACCGGGGAGATTTAAGGCGCAGCCGCGGAAGGCGGCCAAGCGCGGCTATCTCGACGGACAGATGTTGATCGCGATGCCGTCGATGGGCGATGACAGATTCGCGCGCAGCGTCATCTATGTGTGTGCGCACTCGACCGAGGGCGCCATGGGCATTGTCGTCAATCAACCGGCCTCGCACATCAGCTTTGCCGACCTTCTGGTGCAGCTCGAAGTCATCCCGGCATCGGAGCTGATTCAGCTGCCGCGGGGCGCGGGCGGCGTGAAGGTGCTCAAGGGCGGCCCGGTCGATACCCAGCGCGGCTTCGTCCTGCATTCGAGCGACTTCTTCATCGAGAACTCGACGTTGCCGATCGACGAAGGCATCTGCCTCACCGCAACGCTCGACATTCTCAAGGCGATTGCGCGCGGGGAGGGGCCGCAAAGCGCCGTTCTCGCGCTCGGCTATGCCGGCTGGGCACCGGGGCAGCTGGAGAATGAAATTCAGCATAACGGCTGGCTGCATTGCGCGGCCGATTCCGACCTGATTTTCGGCCAGGACACCGGCGGGAAATACGAGAAGGCGCTGAGGAAGATCGGCATCGATCTCGGCATGCTCTCGAGCGAGTCCGGGCACGCGTAGCCAGGTCCCGCATCGGATCATCTTCGCTTTAATTTATTGCTGCCGCTCATCGCCGCTCTCGCTTTCGCGAATGTCAACTCCAGCGGCAAATCCAGGGCTGCATGCGTGCGTCTGGCCCCCCATGCGCGGGTGTGAGCGGAGCTGGAGAGGCCTGCGGCTCTACTGAACGCTGCGTTTGCGCGGTGCGATATCGCTCTCTTCGCTCACGCGCTCGTCCTGCAACAGTGCCTTGGCGTCATCCGCGCTCACCGGTTCGCCAAAATAGGTGCCCTGGGCGTACTCGCAGCCGAGCTGATAGAGCTCGACCGCATCCGAATCGGTTTCAGCGCCTTCGGCCACCACTTCCATGCCGAGATCGTGCGCGAGCGCGATGATCGAGCGCAGAACGACCGGGCGGGAGCCCTTGCCGTTCGTGCGCACGAAAGACTGGCCGATCTTGATCGTGTCGAAAGGAAACCGCTGCAGATAGGCGAGGGAGGCGTGGCCGCTGCCGAACTCGTCGAGCACCAAGCCGGCGCCAAGATCACGGATGCGCTGCAGCATTTGCGCGGTGTGTTCGGGATTCTCCATCACCAGCGACTCGGTGAGTTCGAGCTTGAGCGTTCCGCGCGCGAGGCCCGCCCGCGCGGTCACCGTGCGCAGATCGTGAATGAGATCCTGCCGCAGCAATTGCCGCGATGACATATTGACACTGACGAACAACGGATCGCGCCGGCGCACGGTGCGCTGCCAGCTGCTCAGCTGCCGCGCGGCGTGCTCGAGCACGAACATGCCGAGCTCGACGATGAGGCCGACCTCCTCGGCGATCGCGATGAACTCGGCGGGCGAAGCGCGGCGCACTTTGGGATGATGCCAGCGCGGCATCGCTTCGAACCCGGCGACAGAGCGGTCCTCGAGCCGCACGAGCGGCTGGTAGACGATCGCGATCTCCTCGCGCTCCAGCGCGCGCCGCAGCTCGGATTCCAGCGTCGCACGGTCGCTCTGGCGAGCCCGCATCGCGGGCTTGAACACTTCGATGCGGTCGCCGCCGATACGCTTGGCGTGGTACATCGCGAGCTCCGCATCCTTGAGCACCTCTTCGGTGCGGCGCGGCTCACCGTCGTCGAGCGCAACGCCGATCGATGCGGTGAGAAACAGCTCGCGGTCGTTGAACGTGATGGGCGCGCGCAGCCCTTTGCGCAGCTTCTCGGCAAACGCGGTGATGCGCTCGGCTTCGCGCTCCGACAAAAGAATGAGCGCGAACTGATCGCCCGCGAGCCGGGCGAGCGTGTCTTGCGGCTTGAGCAGCCGAGCGAGCCGCCGCGCCAGCGTCAGCAGGATCGAATCGCCCACCGCGACGCCGACGGAGTCGTTGACCTGCTTGAACCGGTCGAGATCGACCAGCATCACCGTCGGCTTGATCGCCGGATCGGCCTTGGCGAGCGCGAGCACGCCCTCCAGTCGGTCGAGGAACAGCTCGCGATTGGGCAGCCCGGTCAGATTGTCGTGCACCGCGTCGTGGAGGAGCCGCTCTTCTGCGTTCTTGAAATCGGTGACATCAGTGAGCGTGCCCACGAGCCGCACCACCTCGCCGTCCGAGCCTACGACCGGCCGCGCCTTGAGCGTGAACCACAGATAATGGCCATCGGGCGTGCGCAGGCGGAAATCCTGGCTCAGGCGGCCGCGGCGTTGCTCGAGCACGCTGTCGAGCACGGCGCGGAACCGATCCCGATCGAGCGGGTGCAGCACGTCGAGCCAACGTGCCGCCGGCCCTTCGAGTGAGCCGCGCTTGAGCCCGAGCAGTGCCTCGGTTTCCGGGCTGGTGAACACCTTGTCGGCGGAGACGTCCCAGTCCCAGATCATGTCGCCCGCGCCGGTGAGCGCGAGCGCGCGGCGCTCGACGTCGGAAACGATGCCGCTGGTTACACCGCCGGCAAACGCATGCTGCATCACCGTAAAACCGATCAGCATCACGATCAGGACCAGACCGCCGAGCAGCGCCGGGCCGACGATGTCATTGGTGATGACGGCGGTCACGGCGAACACCGCCGCGATCACCCACAGCACCAGCAGAAGCCAGGTCGGGATCAACAGGACGGCGCGGTCGAAGCCGTGGAACGAAAGATACACGACCAGGGCGAAGCCGAGCAGAGCGACGGCAAAAAGCGAGACGCGCGCGATACCGGACGCGATCGGCGGCTCGTACAAGGCCAACGCAACGAGTGCCGCGAGAAAGGCGAGCCAGCCGAGTGTGATGTGGGCGTAGCGCACGTGCCAGCGGTTGAGATTGAGATAGGCGAACAGGAAGACGACCAGCGTCGCCGCCAGGATCGCCTCGCCCGAGGCGCGCCAGATCTGCTCGGAGTCCGCAGAGAGCGCGAACACCTTCCCCCAGAAGCCGAAGTCGAGGCCGATATAGACGAGCACCGCCCAGCCGAGCGCTGCGGCGGCAGGGAACATCATGCTGCCCTTGACCACGAAGAGGATGGTGAGGAAAAGCGCGAGCAATCCGGCGATGCCGATGACGATGCCGTGGTAGAGCGTGAGGCTGTTGACCTTGTCCTTGTAGGCCTCGGGTTGCCACAGATAGAGCTGGTTGAGCTTGTCCGTACGCAGCTCGAGCACGTATGTCATCACGCTGCCGGGATCGAGTGTAATGCGGAAGATATCCGCAGTGGCGCTGTCCTGGCGCTCGGGGCGTTCGCCGCTCGAAGTGATGCTGGCAACGCGGGAGCTGCCGAGGTCGGGCCAAAACACACCCGAGCCGACCATGCGGTAGTGCGGCACGACGATCAGCCGCTCGATCTGTTCGTCGCCGGAATTGGCGAGCGCGAACACCGCCCAATTTGTATTGCCCTCGCGCGCGCGCACGTCCATGCGGCGGATGATTCCGTCGGGGCCGGGCGCGGCGGAGACGAGTAGGCGGTCGGCCTCGGAGCGATGGCGCTCGACGGAGTCGGTGAGATCGATCGCCTGCGCATCCGTGCGCACGTTGATCGCCTCCACCGCGCGGCCGGGGGGAACGCCGACCGCTAGCACGGTCAGCAGCGCCGCGAGGCAGGCGCGCACGAAATGCAACCGACGTCCTCCCAGCTTCACCCCTGTTGACCCCCTACGCCGAGCTTCGCCGGACCGACGCAATTCCGCGAGCGCCCAAGACGAGGGAACTTTACGTTGATTTACGTCGATTTCGCGGCCCGGCGGCGCCGGGAGCGGCTCGCACAACGCCTGCGCTGGATCGGGGGCCAAATGCGAAACAGACGTAATTTCAGGTGCTTGCGACGGTCAGGACGATCTTGCCGATATGCGCGCTGGTCTCCATGCGCGCGTGTGCGGCGGAGGCCTGCATGAGCGGGAAGGTGCTGTCGATCAGCGGCCTCACCCGAACCGCCGCGAGCAGCGGCAGCACGTGCGTTTCGACGGCGCGCGCGATCGCGCCTTTGTCGGCGATCGAGCGTGCCCGCAGGGTCGAGCCGGTGTGGGTGAGGCGTTTGAGCATGAGCCGGCGAAAATCGACCGTGGCCTTGGGGCTCGCTTGGAAAGCGATCTGCACCACCCTGCCTTCGACGGCGGCGGCCTCGTAATTGCGCTCGATATAATCGCCGCCGACCATATCGAGGATGACGTCGGCGCCCCTGCCGTCGGTGGCGGTCTTGGTCGCGGCGACGAAATCTTCGCTCTTGTAGTTAACGGCGACATCGGCGCCGAGGCGACGGCAGGCATCGCATTTTTCCGCCGAACCAGCGGTCGCGACCACACGCGCGCCGAAGGCCTTGGCGAGCTGGATCGCGGCGGTGCCGATGCCGGAGGAGCCGCCGTGTACGAGCAAGGTCTCGCCGGCCTTCAATCGCCCGCGCTCGAACACGTTGTGCCAGACGGTGAAGAAGGTTTCGGGAATCGCCGCGGCTGCAACCAGTGCGAGGCCTTCCGGCACCGGCAACGCGTGGCTTTCATGCGCTGGACAATATTCGGCGTAGCCGCCGCCGACCACCAGCGCCATGACCTTGTCGCCCGTCTTCCAGCGCTTCACGCCAGCGCCCAGCGCAACCACTTCGCCGGCGATCTCGAGACCGGGGATATCGGTCGCACCGGCAGGTGGTGGATAAAGGCCTTGGCGTTGCATCACATCGGGCCGGTTGACACCGGCGGCTGCGACTTTCACCAGCACCTCGCCTTCCGCGGGGCGGGGCAGCAGACGCTCTTCCGGCACGAGCATTTCCGGTCCGCCGGGCGCGCGGATTGCGATCGCGGTCATCTGGGCGGGCAATGCGGGCATGGCAAAAGTCCTTAGCTGATGCAGGTTGTTGCTTAGTGAGGCGCGGCGCATGTGACAATGGCGGCGCCGCGCGCTATTTTCGCCCGCTCTCCTGCGGAGGCGAGCGATGCCGGCTATGGATGAAGACGATCGTCCGAAGAAAAAGGTCGTGCACGAGATCGGCCAGGATCTTGCGCTGCTCTCGATCAAGGAGCTCGAGGAGCGTATCGCGCTTCTCAAGGAGGAGATCGGTCGCCTGCAGGCGACGATTGCCAGCAAGCAGGGCTCGCGCGGTATCGCCGACCAGTTCTTCAGGAAATAGAGCAAGGCACGCTTCCGATGCTGCAGCCGTCGATTGCTGCCGGACGCGGGCAGCCGGCCCACGGGCGCCGCGGGCCAGCAAATTATTTAAAATCTTAACACCTTGTTAAGCTTTCATGATCATTACTGGGGGCGTCCATCTTCTGGACATTGAGTGGCTCCTGTCCACTCTGTTTGACGCCTCCCTGTTAGAACTTCGAGCCGCCGTCTCCGGCGGCTCTTTTTTCGCCGCCCCGTCCCATTTTCGGACGCCACTCGTCGCTTTTCGCGATCCGTTCTCCCCACGACCGCGTGTCCTCCCGGCAACTATGCGCAAAGCTTTGTTCGGCGGGTGCTGGACAGGGATCGGCCCCTGCGCAATCATTCCCGTCTCGCCAGGGGCTGGCGCAAAAGCAACAACGTGTACGTAGCGTGAGGCGTGGGCGATGTCCGAGAAGTCGGTCAAGGACCTCGTTTCGTTCGGCGAGAGGGTCGCGGCTTCGCAAGCCTTTGCCGACCTGTTCCGCGACGGCATGGCGCTCGTGGAACAGACCGCTGCCTATCTCGACGGCCCAGGTCGGCAGGAATCGAAGAAGCTCACCCGCAATGCCGCGCTCGCGTATGCCACCGAAAGCATGCGGCTCACGACGCGGCTGATGCAGCTCGCGTCTTGGCTTCTGCTCCACCGCGCGGTGAAGGAGGGCGAGATGACGCTCGCCCAGGCCAGCAAGGAAAAGGCGAAAGTGAAGCTCGCAGCCGCCGAGTACAATGACGAGCAGAACATCAAGCTCTTGCCTGAACGCCTGCGCGCGCTGATCGAGCACTCCAAGGCCCTGCAGAGGGCGGTACGGCGGCTCGACGCCACCATGCACGCAACACCTAGCCGCGCCGATCGCGCCAATCCGGTCGAGCGCCAGATCGGCCTGCTCAGGGCCGCCTTCGAGCAGGAGCGGTAGGGCGTCCGGCCCAACCGTTTGGGAGACGATCGACGGCGCCGCGCGATCCGCCTTCGCCCAGCCGCACCTGTGAGCCGGGAGCAAGCGAAGGGCGCGCACAGCTCGCGCCCTACTGCATCATCTGGCCGATCTTCTGCGCCACCGCCTGCGGCAGCCGCAACGTCTCGCGCACGATCTCGTCGATCTCCTCGCCGCTCGCACCTTCGATCATCAACTTGCGCTTTTCGCACGCCGCGAGGAAATCCGGATCCTGGAGCAGCGCTCGAAACGCAGTACGCAGCGCGCGTAGCCGCTCCGGCGGGACGCCCGGCGTGGTGAGAATGGAGCGGCCGATTTCACCGGTACTGGCGGCTGCGTACAGTACCTCGCGGCCTTCGTCCGACAACGCAAGCTCCGGGAGCGTCGGCACGTTGGGCAGCAGGGGATGCCGCTTGAGCGAAGCCTGGAAAAGGAACGTCGCCTCGCCGCGCTGCACCCAGCTAGGGTGGCTCACCAAAATGCCGGGGAGTCCGTAAGCGCCGACGATGTCCACCTCGCCGCGCTCCATTGCGAGCAGGATATCGTTCGTACCGCTATAGCCTCGCACCAGCTTGAACTTGGCTCCGGCATAAGCGTTAAGCGCGGTCGGGAACAGAACCGTGGTGGAGCCGCCGCCCGAGGCACCCACGGTGTAAGATTTCGCGCGAACGTCGGCGAACGATTTGATGCCGCTCTTGGGCAGCGCGACGCCGGTATCGATGTTGGTCACGGCGCGGCCGATATAGGGCATGTTGACGACGTCGAGCTTGGCGCTCGCGTTGGTGAGGCTGTCGAGCGCCAGCGTCTGAGCCAGGCTGCCCAGGACGGTGCCGTCCTTGGGCGCAACGTCGTGGATGTATTTCGCCGCGACGAAGCTTCCGGCGCCCGGCATGTTCTGCGCGATGATCGTCGGATGACCGGGCAGATGCCGCGGCAGAAACTCGGCGACAAGCCGGCCGTAGATGTCATAGCCGCCGCCCGGGCCGTAGCCGATCAGCATGCGCAACGTCTTGCCGCGATAGAAATCGGCGATCGGGTCGGCGCCGACAGGTAGCGACGAGATAAGCGTTGCCGCAGCGATGGCGGCCGCTGCGACTGCTACGTTGACGCCGGTCCGCGTTCGGTGTCTCACCCTGCGGCGGCGCGAAGCTTTCGGCATTCGGCCTGGAACACGTGGTTGAGGCACCACTCGGCCAGCTCGATGCCAGTGGGGAACCAGAGATTCCCCGCTTTCTTCATATGCTGAATGATACCGCGCAAGGCGAGCGTGCGGCCGGGACGGCCGATGATGTAGGGATGCATGGTGAAGGGAATGTATTTGGGCCGGTCGGCCGATTCCGCGTAAAGCTCGTCGAAGTAGGCCTTCCACGTCTCGAGCCCGTGATACGGATTGCCGTATTCGCCATGGCGATGGCCGAACAATGTGCCGTCGCCGAACGGCTGGCGCGGAAGTTCGACCAATAGCTTGCCGTCCTTTTCCCAAAGGAACGGCAACTCCTCATGGAAGCAATTGGTGTTGAAGACGAAACCGTGCTCGATCAGCAGCTCGATGGTGTTCGTACTCTGCGTGCACGAACGCCAGCCGTAGGGGCGCCGACCAGTGCGCTTTTCGATCATCGCGATCGTCTTCTTCATCACCTCGATTTCTTCGTCGCGCCGGAGGTAGCGCGCGATCTCGTGATGATAGCCGTGACCTTCCACCACATGGCCATGGGCGAGAATCGCCTGGATCGCTTCTGGAAAACGCTCGGCGATGGCTCCGCATGTCAAGAATGTCGCCTTGACGTTCTCTTCCTTCAGAATCCGCAGCAGCCGATAAATGGCATGGTGTGGGCCGTATTCGCCCTGGCTCCACATTTCATAATTGAGGATGCCGTTCTTGTCCGGCTTCACGTCTTCGCCGCCCTGGAAATCGAAGGTCAAAAATACGGCGGCACGCTCCCCGCGCGGCCAATGGACGAGATGATCGTAGTGATATTCCTTGAGCATGTTGTATCCCCGTTGCGAAACTTGGGGCGGGCGTCAGATACGGCTCCCGAGCGCGACCAATCCCACTTTAGACTGTGCCGCGGTTCCTTGGTAGGGCATTCGGCAGCCGACGGCCGCGGCAGTCGTAACCTCGCATTCGCTGTGCTCAATTCGGACGAGAGGCTGAGCGGCGCGAATTTTTTGCGCTCAGCGCTGACTGATTTCACTCACCTGCATCACGATGGGCGCGTGGTGATGGGAAGTGTGCGCGGTGAACGGACTGCCGCGCACAGCGACTGGCTTGCCGACCAGACGGCGGAACGTGGGCCTCAGCTTTTCTTCAGCGGGGAAGACGTGGATCGTCCGCGTGCTCTTGACGGCATCGTCGGGCGCATCGGCGTCGAGACAGGCATTGGACGTCAGCCGCAGAATGTACGGTTTCTCCGGCCGTCCGGCAGCATCTCGTGCCCTGCCGATTGTAAGCTGTCCCTCGACGCTTTGTCCCTCGACGTTCGCTTTCAGGCACTCTGCGGCGGCTGACGTGGCAAGTGGCGCCAACACAGAGCAAATTAACAGACGAGAACAGTGCATTGAACAGATCCCCGCTGACAGGAGCAAACATTAGGGCAGATGGGCAGAGTCTCGCGGTTCGCCTCAATGGACCTGATGCGTTCTCATTCGAGGGATCGGCACTTTGCAAGTTGCGGAAGTCGCGCGCATGGTAGGCGGAAGCCGCTGGCACGCGGTGGATGAGTCCGGCCTTTGGCTATCCCGCTAAGGACCACGCTTTGGCGTGGCGGCCGGAAATGCGCATTTGAATGTCAGCGTAATCTGCGGCGGCTTAATCGAGCATGAACGCTTCGTGCTGCTTCGCACAAAGCAGTTGGTTCGGGTTG
>DASQXF010000556.1:0-5797 GCA_035639895.1 Xanthobacteraceae bacterium | reverse complement strand
TTGCGGGTGACGATTGCCGGGCCCTGGCCGAAGCCCGGATTGACCACCGCTTGCACGCCGGGTTTGCCCTTGATGTTCGTGAGCTGTGGGGTCATGTCGCTGTCGCGCGGGCCGTAGGATTCCTCGTGCGCGATGGTGATGCCGGCCTTGGGCGCAACCGCCACGCATTGGTCACGCATCGATTTGCCAAAGGCATCGGTGCCCGAGATCAGGGCGACGGTCGTCAAGTTGCGCTGCTTCAAATCGGCAAAGATCTTCTCGCAGGCCATCTTGTCCGTGTGCGGTGTCTTGAACACCCACTTGCGCACGGGCTCGATGATCTGGATGGCGCCGGCGAGCGATATCAACGGGATCTGCGCCTCCTCGAAGACGGGGATCATGGCAAGCGTCGCCCCGGTGGTGGTACCGCCGACCATGGCGATGACCTTATCCTCCTCGACGAGGCGGGTGGCGAAGGTGCGCGCCGCATTGGCATCGGCGCCGTCGTCGTAGACGACGAGTTGCAGCTTTTGCCCGTTCACGCCGCCCTTGGCGTTGATTTCGTCGACGTACATTTCGAGCGTCTTCTTCTCTGGATCGCCCAGGAACGAAGCCGGCCCGGTGACCGATAACACGGCTCCGAGTTTGACTTGGGCGGAAGCCTCTCCCGCCCCGCTGGCGAGCCAAAGCGCGATGGCAGCGGCAGCTTTTGCATATCCCGGCATGGATCCCTCTCCGTGGTGCATTCAGTTTGATCGAGACCCAAAGTAACACGGTTTTCCGGGACCATGGCAGGGCTCGCCCGCCGGTGAGCGGACCGATTCTCTTAGCGGGCCGAATTGTTTGGCTCGATTATCACGGCGATTAAGCCCGACCTCGCGGTGCAGAAAAGTCGCCCCTGCACGATGCCTGACAAGGAACTTGGACGGTGCATTCGCGTTGAGTGTCGTGGGGTAATGTGCATGGGGCAGCGCGCAATGCGTACCGGTCTCGCAATCATCGCCATCGTCGCGGTTGGTCTGATCGCGGCGGTGGGTGCCTATAGTGACGCTTCGGGTCGCGCGGAGCAGGCCCGATGGGCTCAGGCGCGGCAGATCGCGCAAACGCCGGAGCTGTCACCGCCGTCGACGGAGCCGTCTGCGCCGGAGAATCCGCCGTCGACGGCTGCACCACCGGCCACCGCCCCGCCTCCCAATCCCTCTCCCGGTACGCCCGCGGTCGTGCTCGACGACCAAGAGATCTCGACAATCCTCGGCAAAAGCGTGCGCAGCAACGCCGCTGAGGACATGGGGCGGATCGTGGACATCATCGTCAGCCGCGACGGTCAAGTGCGTGCGGCGATCATCGACTTCGGTGGCTTTCTCGGTATCGGCACGCGCAAGATCGCCGTCGACTGGCGCGCCTTGAACTTCGCCCCTGCCGGTAAGCCCGGATCGATTACCGTGGACCTGACCCGTAACCAGGTGCGACTCGCGCCCGAATATAAGCGCGGTGAGCCGGTCGTGGTGGTCAGTTCCGCGAGCCCGGGGCAAGTCGCGCCATCGAGCGAGGCAGCAGTACCGGAGAGGTAACCCTGCCCAGCGCACCGGCACCCCGCCATCCCCGCCGGCCCAAGCGAGCGGTGGAACCCGAGGAAGCGCCGCCGTCCCCGCCGCGGCCGCTCCCGCCCGAGCCGCCGGTCGCAGCCTCGCGGCACAGCCAGCGCGGCCTCGACTGGTTTGCGTTCTGCGTCGCCGACGTGCAGACCGGATTCGGGCCGTTCATCTCGGTCTATCTCACGGCGCAGGGGTGGACGCAGGTCGACATCGGGCTCGTTCTCACCGCTCGAGGGCTTGCCGGATTAGCGCTGCAAATGCCGGGCGGGGCCCTCGTCGATGCTGCGCGCTCGGAGCGCGCGGTCGCCGCGTTGGCGATGATCGCCATCAGCGCGAGCGCGCTGATCATCGCACTATGGCCGATGTTTCCCGCGGTTCTCGGCGCGCAAATTCTACAAGCGGCCGGCAGTTCGGTGGTAAGCCCCGCGCTCGCCGCGATCAGTCTCGGGCTCGTCGGTCATGCCGCCAGCGGCGAACGGTTCGGCCGCAACGCCCGCTTCGCCTCGATCGGCAACGGTCTCGCGGCAGCTGGAATGGGCGTGGTCGGATATTTCTGGTCGAACCAGGCGGTATTCCTGGTCACCGCCGCGCTCATCATTCCCACGCTGGTCACGCTCGCTCACATCCGGCCGAACGAAATCGATCCTGTTCGCGCCCACGGCGGGCTGGCCGAGGGGCGTAACCGTACCGCCGGCTTTGCGAGCCTCTTGACCAATCGGCCGCTCTTGATCTTCGCTGCGTGTGTCACCGTCTTCCAGCTCGCAAACACCGCCCTGCTTCCGCTCATGGCGAGCATCGTCACCATGCGGTCGAGCGCATGGGCAACGACCTTGGTGGCGGCCTGCATCGTCGTGCCGCAAATTGTCGTCGCAGTATTCTCGCCGGCGGTCGGACGTTTGGCACAGCGATGGGGGCGCCGGCCGATATTGCTGATCGGCTTTGCCGCGTTGCCCATCCGCGCCCTGTTGTTCATGGTCGTAGCGGATCCTGGTCTGCTGGTCGCCGTGCAGTTGCTCGACGGCGTGTGCGCCGCAGTGTTCGGCGTGCTGGTTCCGCTGACGATTGCCGACATCACGCGCGGTACGGGGCGGTTCAATCTGGCACAGGGGATAGTCGGCAGCGCAACTGCGGTCGGAGCTTCCCTGAGCACGACGCTCGCCGGATGGATGAGCGATTACCTCGGCAGCGGTTTCGCGTTCCTCGGCCTTGCCAGCATCGGCGGTGCAGGTCTCATCCTGACGTGGTGGCTGATGCCCGAGACGCTGGAGAAAAAGAAGAGACCCAAATTACTCGCCTACCAGCGGGATTGAACGGCGTCCTTCTCTCGCCACCCCTTCCAACCCTGCAAATGTCGGCAGGAGATATTGACGCTTGCGCACAAGCCGCCAGTATCGCGCATCATTGTCGAGAGGTACTCGCATGATTGTTCGTGAGTGGCGCGGACGCGCAAATCCCTCGCAAGCAGAAGCATATCCGAAACATTTCCGCGAGAAAGTTATACCCGAGCTGCGTCAAATCCCGGGATTTACCGGCGCGCAACTTGGCCGCCACCAACTGGATGACACGATCGAATTTCTGGTGCTGACGCGATGGCGGTCGATGGAGGCGATACGCGCTTTTGCCGGAATGGATGTCGAGAAGGCGGTCGTCGACCCAGGTGCGGTGGCCGCGCTCGTCGAATTCGACAGCAGCGTGCGCCACTACGAAGTTCTTGAGGACGTGTGATCCCGCTGTCGCAGCTGCCTAATAGAGAGGAGCGTACCGAGATCACGCGTCACCCGGCACGTGGTCGGGTTTAGGCCGCATGGCGAGCTGATAGAGCTTAGGCCCGAACAAGGCGAGCGCCGCCAGCGCCAGGATCGTGGCCGATAGCGGCCGCGTGAAGAACACGGTCCAATCGCCGGCCGAGATCGTCATCGCCTGGCGGAAATTCTGCTCCGCGAGCGGCCCCAGAATCATTCCAATGATGACCGGAGCGACCGGGAAGTTGTAGCGGCGCATGAGGTAGCCCGCGCCGCCGATGAGATAGAGCAGGATGAGATCGACCGGCGACTGCGTGATCCCATACGTGCCGATGGTGGCGAAGACCAGAATGCCGGCATAGAGCAGCGGCGCGGGGATTTGCAGGAGCTTCACCCAGATCGCGATCAACGGCAGGTTGAGCACGAGCAGCATGACGTTGCCGATGAACAAGGACGCGATAAGTCCCCACACCAACTGCGGCTGCGACTGCAGCAGCAACGGCCCCGGATTGATGCCGTAGCTTTGGAACGCGGAAAGCATGATCGCGGCGGTCGCCGAGGTGGGCAGGCCGAGCGTGAGCATCGGCACCAGCACGCCGGCCGCCGAAGCATTGTTGGCGGCCTCCGGGCCGGCGACGCCTTCGATCGCGCCTTTGCCGAACTCCTGCGGCTTCGAGGAGAGCTTCTTCTCGACGTAGTAGCTCAGAAAGGTCGGGATCTCGGCGCCACCGGCCGGCATGGCGCCGATCGGGAAGCCGATGGCGGCGCCGCGCAGCCACGGTTTCCATGAGCGCTTCCATTCCTCCGCGGTCATCCAAATCGAGCCCGACAGCGGCATGATCTCGTCCTTGCCGGAGCGGTAACGCGAGGCGACGTAGAGCGTCTCGCCGACCGCGAACAGACCAACCGCAACGACGATGACGTTGATGCCGTCCAGCAGTTCCGCAAGACCGAAGGTGAAGCGCGCTTGGCCGGTCTGCAAATCGACGCCGATCAGACCTAACCAGATGCCGAAGAATAAGGTGGCGAGCCCTCGCACCGCGGAGGAGCCGAGCACGGCCGAGACCGTCACGAAGGCGAATACCATCAGCGAGAAATAGTCGGCGGGCCCAAATCGAAGCGCCCAGTCCACCACCACGGGCGCCAGAAAGGTGATGCCGAGGGTGCCGATCATGCCGGCTACGAACGAGCCGATGGCCGCCGTCGCCAGCGCCGCGCCGGCACGGCCGTTGCGCGCCATCTTGTTACCTTCGAGCGCCGTGACGATGGTGGCGCTCTCGCCCGGCGTGTTGAGCAGAATCGAGGTGGTCGAGCCGCCATACATCGCGCCGTAGTAGATGCCGGCGAAAAGAATGAATGCCGCGGTCGGCTCGACCTTGAATGTGATCGGCAACAGCAAAGCGATGGTCAGCGCCGGGCCTAGCCCGGGAAGGACGCCGATCGCAGTGCCCAAGGTGGTGCCTACCAGGCACCACAGAAGATTCATCGGCGTGAGCGCGATCGCAAAACCATTGAGAAGCTGCTGGAAGGCATCCATGTCAGCCGCCCTCCACCCCGATCACCCGTTCGATCGCGCTCTCGACCAAACCCGAACCGATATTGATGCCGAGGGTCAAGGCGAACCCGAAATAAGCGAGGAGTGCGAAAGCTGCGCCGATCAGGGCATCGCGCACGATCCTATCGGATCCAAACGCGCGCGCGACGCACACGAACAGAATGATCGAAGCAATTGTAAATCCGATCGGGCCGATCAAGACGACGTTGAGCACGAGCCCGACGGTAATCCAGAGCAGGGCCGCTCGATCGGGCATGACGGCCTTCTCCTCCTCGGGCTGCCAGCCGCCTCGCCAGGCATCGACGAGCAGGAGGAGACCGAGCATTCCCAAGGCCGCGGCAGTCATCATCGGGACGACGGTGGGGCCGACTTTGGCGTAGATCGGTGATACCGGAATCGACATGGTCTGCCAGAACATGACGATCGCCAGCGCGAGCACGCCGGCGCCAATGATCGTTTCGCCAAGGGCTGGCCGCGAGCGTGCGGGAAGTCCTTCAGGAGAGCCGCCGGTGGTCGTCATGCGAGCCCGAGTTCTTTGAGAATGCCTTCGATGCGTGCCGTCTCGCCTTCGAGAAATGCTTTGTAATCGTCGCCGAGCAGCGCGATTGGCGTCCATTCCCGCATCTTGCAGGCCTCGGCCCATTGCGGCGTTGC
This sequence comes from Xanthobacteraceae bacterium, assembly GCA_035639895.1. Classification (GTDB taxonomy): domain Bacteria; phylum Pseudomonadota; class Alphaproteobacteria; order Rhizobiales; family Xanthobacteraceae; genus VAZQ01. Next base: position 272 of record DASQXF010000556.1, on the reverse strand, counting down.
CGTCATCTTCTCCATCAGCGTGATCATCGCCTTGCGTTGCGCGTCGCTGACGCCCGGAGGAGCAAATACGCCGCGCCAGTTGAAGAGCTCCACGTCGATGCCTTCCTCTTTCAGCGTGGGCGCCGCGATGTCCTCCTGGCGCTTGTCCGCGGATATGGCGAGGACCCGCAGCTTCTTCGCTTTCACTTGCTCCGCGAATTCGCCATAGCCCGAAATCCCGGCCGCGACCTGACTGCCTAGCAGTGCGGCGGTCGCCGGCCCGCCGCCGGCAA
>DASQXF010000555.1:0-6333 GCA_035639895.1 Xanthobacteraceae bacterium | reverse complement strand
ACAAAGGCAAACACCGCGAATACCGCCAGCACATTGAGCTGCAAGGCAAGGTCCACGTCGCGTCCTCCACCTTATTCCTAACTTTGAGCGTAGCAGAGCGGCCACGTCGTCCTAATGACAAATATATTGCATCTGCGAAGGCGAGCGGGCGAGCCTCGGGCTGGCGCGCCAAGACTCTGATATTTCGACGCGAACGAGCGCGCCGATCATTTTGGATGAAGGCTATGCTCGCTCGAGCGAGTCCTTTCTTCAGCGCTGCGGAGAACGAGCCAGGGCTGCGATCGCGTGGAATAATACGTGATGAGCCATGGCGTTAGCTCGCTGCCACGGCGATCGTCCCGCACTCGATGCCGTGCGCGCCGCCCCGATGAACGCAGGTGCGGAAAGCACGGGGATCCGAAGACGCGCGCCGAATTCTGCGGGCAAGGGCAAGCGTAGGCGATAATCAAAGCATGTTCGTTTGTACTTGAAGCAGTTTAGCGCCGCGTACTCGGTGCATTCGGGGGAGAAGACCGAGTTTGCCGCGTGCGCTGATTTCACTCCACACGAGACGCTCTAGCGAGATACTTAACCATAGCGTTGCGGCGCGCGGCGGCGGCCGGTTGCCCGCGCCAATCTTTGAAGAAGCGTTAACAGAAGCCGTCGCATTCTACCGCCATGGCGTGGGGAGTGCGTTGGTATCTCGTCGGCTCCATCGTCCTTGGCGTCCTCGGCGTGTTGGCGGGTTGCAGCGGCAGCATGTTTTTTGCCGAGCGCGAGCCGTGGCGCCACGATGCCGAGGTGCAATGCCTCAGTACCGGCGCGGTGAAAGAGGGCGCGGGCATCACCCGCGTCGGGCCGATCCGTGGTCCCGGCATATGCGGCGCGGATTTTCCGCTCAAAGTGTCGATCTTGGGCGAGGGCGCGCCGCTCGGCTATGGCGACGATCTGCGACCTCCCGCCGACATTCCACGCGGCACTCCACGTTGGCCGATCAGGCCCGCTCCCGCGCCGGCAGAGCCGCCGTATCAGTCGCGCGTGCTGCCGGAGTATCAGGTGCGCCCGCCGCCAGCGGCCGGCCGTGACACCGTTCCGGATGAGCCCGTCTCGCTCAATCCGCCAGGCGTCATCGACGCACCCAACGTGCCAGCGGAGCCCTACGACTTTCGCAAGCCCTACGGCGCGAGCCCTGCTGCACCGGCGCGGAGATATCCCATGCCGGCGGGCTCTCCGCGCGAAGACTTGTCCCCCGAACCTTACGAGCGACGTCCGCTGATCGATGCGCCAGCCGCGCTACGTAACGGCTCATCCGGTGTCAGCCGCGCGCCGCTGCGCGAGCCGCCCGTGGAAAGTCCGCGTACACCCGCACGCGAGCCGGTGGTTCCGTTAGGTCCCTCCCGCGATACCGCGACAGCATTCACGCCGGTCGCGGTGAGCCCGCCGGCGACGTTGGCATGCCCGATGGTTTCAGAGCTCGAACGCTGGATCACCGGAGCGGTGCAGCCGGCGGCCATGCGCTGGTTCGGTTCGCCGGTTGCCGAGATCAGGCAAATCTCCGCGTATTCCTGTCGCGGCATGAACGGCAATCCGCGCGCGAGCATTTCCGAGCACGCCTTCGGTAACGCGCTCGACATCGCCTCGTTCACACTGGCCGACGGACGCAAGATCACGGTGAAGAACGGCTGGCACGGCTTGCCGGAGGAGCAGGGATTTCTGCGCGACGTGCAGGCGGCGGCCTGCGATCAATTCAGCACCGTGCTGGCGCCGGGCTCGAACGTCTATCACTATGACCACATCCACGTCGATTTGATGCGCCGGCGCGATGGCCGTCACGCCTGCAATCCGAACGCAGTGTCCGGGGAAGAGGCCGCCGCGCGTGCGGCGCGCTACGCGGGCAAGCGCGACCCCGGCATTACCGGTTCGCTCGCACCAGGTCGATCTGCGGCCGCGAGGTGGTTCGAGGAGCGCCGCCCGCGTCGCATGCCGGTGGCCGAGCCCGGCCAGGACGGCGAGGACGACTGAGGCCACTCCGGCCGCTGTCCATCAAACCAACCAGGGTGTTGCAGGCGGAGACCCGTATCTCGCCCGGCGGACCCCGTTTCCTTTCGAAAAACTTCGAAAAGGGGCATTTTGCGGCGGTCTGCGACACCATGCGGCACCTCTTAAAATGCCGTCATGGCATACCAATATGTTAGGCGAACTGATCGGTTTTCTGGGAGGACCCCATGTTTCATTTGCGCTCTCGCCCGCTGCTTGGGCTTTGCGCCTTGGTGGCGGTGTTAGCGTTCGCCATGACCGATGCCGATGCCCGCGCGGGGCGCGGCGGCAGCTTCGGCAGCCGCGGCTCGCAGACATTCTCGGCGCCGCCGTCGACAGCGACATCGCCCAGCGCGCGACCCATTGAGCGCAGCATGACGCAGCCGGGCCAGCCCGGCGGCACGCTCGCACAACGCCCGCCAGTGACGTCGCCTATGGGCGGTTTCTTCAATCGGCCGGGTTTCCTCGGCGGCCTGTTCGCAGGCTTCCTGGGCGCGGGCTTGCTCGGGATGTTGTTCGGTCACGGCTTCCTGGGCGGCCTCGGCGGGGTCGCCTCGATGCTCGGACTGATGCTGCAAATCGGCATCATCGTGATCATCGGCTATCTGTTGTGGACGTGGTGGCAGCGCCGCAGCCAGCCGGCGCTCGCCAGCGGTCCGGCGCTGCGCGATTACGCCTCCGGCGCTTCGCGTTCGCCGATGGGGTTCGGTGGCGGCAGCGGCGCTCCTGCTTCAAGCGCGCGCGCCTCCGGCACCGATGAGGTCGGACTCACGCCGGATGACTTCAATGCGTTCGAGAAGGTCCTCGGCGAGGTGCAGAGCGCCTATAGCGCCGAAGATCTGGCGCGGTTGCGCCGGCACGTCACCCCCGAAATGCTCTCCTACTTCTCGGAGGAGCTCGCTGCCAATGCGAGCAAGGGCGTGGTCAACCGCATCTCCGACGTCAAGCTGCTGCAAGGCGACCTTGCCGAGGCCTGGCGCGAGGGCGACGCCGACTACGCCACCGTCGCGATGCGTTTTTCGCTCAACGACGAGACGCTGGATCGCGACAGCGGCCGCGTGCTGCAAGGCGGGCCGGACGAAGCCACCGAAATATGGACCTTCATGCGCGTGCGCGGCGGCCACTGGCTGGTGTCGGCGATCCAGCAGTCCTAACGGCAAAATCGTAGTCTTAGGCGTGATGGCCGGGCGCAGTCCCGGCCATTTCGTTTGGCGCGGGTGACCACTCAGAAATTTCTTGACTCGTGTAACGAATCTTTCAGAAGCGAGTATTCACCGAAGCTGTGCCACCCGCCCCGGCGGAGATACGCCCGCGGGCTTTTGCGCGCTGCACGCCGTGGTGGGAGTTTTTCGCGTTCCTATGCGAGCCGAGGAATGCAAACCGTAGGTTGCGGCGCCCCCCGCCGGTCATTGTTTCGGATTGATCGGATCAATGAAAATTACCTACCACAGCGTGTGGAGGCGCGAGCGCACCGTTGTGCAGCGGGAGGCCAGATCGTGTCTCAGCGCTGAAGCGCAATGATTTTTGGTTCGATTGCCACCGGTTCTCAGGCTTGAATTTTTGACGTCATGGCCGGGCATTACGCGTCGGAAGACGCGCGTGAACGCGCTTATGTCCCGGCCATTTCGTTTCCTTAGCCCTCCCCGAAGGGCGAGGCGATATTATCGCGGATGGCGCGCGACTCTGCCTAGAAGGAAATCGACGAAGCCACCGGCAAATTCTCTTGGCCGCGAAGTGAACTGCTCGCGTACGCGAACCGGGGCAACAAAATATCCGCCACTCTCTCTGGTCAATCGGCCAACTTTGATCGCGGCGGCAATTGCCCTCCTGCCGAGCCGGCCAGGACGAGCGGCTTGTCCGAGCGAGACTGCAGTCATTGATCCCCCCATTGAAGCGAAAGAGCTCTTTAGCGCCTTTACATCTCAAAATTTAACGAACGATAGAGACCCGAGACCCCTACTCAAGCCATGGTGCTAGACGAAACGGAAAATCGGTCTTTTTTGGGTTTCAAATTGGAAGCGCTCAACCATTCGCAAAGAGTGTGGTTTTTCAGTAACTGCGGAAAGACTCACCCGGGAGCATATGGACCGATTAAGGGCGTTCACGCGCGGATTACACGCTCGCCGCTAACTATTTCGCCTTCTTCAACTTTGCATCTGGCCGGGCTCGTCCGGCCATTTCGTTTGAGCGCGATCCAGTTAAACGCCTATCCGGAAGCGCGTCATGACGACGATGATTGCAACCTGCATTACGCCCTGCAGCGCGACGGCATAGAAATATTGTTGCATCCAAATACTGATCTTGTGCAAATCGGGCTCGACCTTTTGCAATTCGAGACAGACGAACACGTTGACCGGCGTCAGGAAACCGAGGCCTTGGATCGTCATCAAACTGACGAGCACCAGTGCTGCCGCCACCCAACCAAAGGCTGGCCATTCAAGTGCCGTGTAGCCGAGGTCGACTGCCAGGAACCAACCCGTCGTGCCGGAAATGATGGAAACAGTCGGCATCAAAAACAGCGTCCGGGGTGTGAGCCGGCGCACGATTTGCCGGCGTACTGAAAGGTCGACTCGCCGTAGGATTGGGCCCAACACGAATCCCATGAACAAATCGATGCCGGTCCATAGCAGACTGGAAAACACATGGATGAAATTCAACAGCCAGAGATTGCTCGTCACGATGGCCGCGATCATCACGGCGATGGCTGTCAGCGCCCACCACAGATAGCGCCAGGTGATGAGGCTTTCGGATGTTTCGATCGCGGCGGCCGCCATCCGATTACTATGTCCCCTGCGCGAGCAGCCACGCGTTCGACAGCGCCCGCCGCAGAAAAACCTGACCCGGATTCTTCGCGCGGGACATTTGGCCGATCAACGCCAGCCACTCCTCATCGCTTGCCCCACTGACGAAGCGGCGCTTTTTGGCACGTCGGGCTGCGCGCCCCGGCCGCGCCAGCACCCGTGACCATACTACAGAAGGTATTCAAGCCCCCATCAATCCGTCTGCGGACCGTCGCTATTCGCGATACGCCGCCGTCGCTGCGCAGGTCATGAGCGCGTGCTCTTAGTCGGCCGCCTTATGCTGCGTCGCAATCACCCCTCCGGCTTGCCATATCCCCCCGCTGTGGGCGGCTGGATGATGATCGCCTCCTCGGCGTCAATCACGGTGGCGTCGCAGCCCTCAAGCTTCTCCATGCGGCCGTGCTTGCGCCGGACCCAGTTCTCCCCGATCTGGCCTGCTTCGCCTCCGGCGAGGCCGAACGGCCGCACGCGGCGATGGCCCGACAAAATTGTGCACTCCATTTTCTCCAGAAAACGAATGGTCCGGCGCACGCCATCGCCGGCATTCCAGCGGCCGCGCCCGCCCGAACCTTTGCGGATGTGGAAATCCTCGAGCACGACGGGATAGCGGAACTCGAGCACCTCCGGGTCGGTCAATCGCGTGTTGGTCATGTGGGTGTGCACGGCGTCGGTGCCGGGAAAGCCCGGGCCCGCCGGCGAGCCCGAGCAGATCGTCTCGTAGTACTGGTACTTGGCGTTGCCGAAGTTGAGGTTGTTCATCGAGCCTTGGGCGGCGGCAAGCGCGCCGAGCGCGCCGAATAGGCAGTCGGTCACGGCTTGCGACGTTTCCACGTTGCCGGCCACGACCGCGGCGGGATAGGTCGGCGACAGCATCGATTGCTTCGGAATGATGATCTTGATCGGCCGCAGGCAGCCGCCGTTCATCGGGATCTCGTCGTCGACCATGACGCGAAAGACATAAAGGACGGCGGCGCGCGCCACCGGTTCGGGCGCATTGAAATTGGTGTTCTGCTGCGGCGACGTCCCGGTGAAATCCACCGTTGCCTCGCGCTTGTCCTTGTCGACGCGGATTTTCACTTTGATCCACGTGCCCTGATCCATCTCGTATTCGAACGAGGCATCGTGGATGCGGTCGATGACGCGGCGGACGCTCTCGGCCGCGTTGTCCTGCACGTGTTGCATGTAGGCCTTCACCACGGGCAACGTGAAGTACGCGACCATTTTATGCAGCTCCTGCACTCCCTTCTCGTTGGCCGCGATCTGCGCCTTGATGTCGTTGATATTCTGCAGTGGATTGCGGGCGGGGTACTTGGCGCCGGTGAGAAGATCGTAGAGTGCCTGCTCACGGAAACGGCCGCGCTCCACCAGCTTGAAATTGTCGATATAGACGCCTTCCTCCTCGATGGTGGTCGCATTCGGCGACATCGAGCCCGGTGAAATGCCGCCGACGTCGGCATGGTGTCCGCGCGAGGCGACCCAGAACAAGAGTTCAGTGCCAGGCGCATCGAACACCGGC
>DASQXF010000554.1:0-2104 GCA_035639895.1 Xanthobacteraceae bacterium | reverse complement strand
GGTTCGACGTGACCACCGCTTCCGACACGCGTTGTGCAGTGCGGTTTCCTCAACGCGGTCCATCATGAGGGTCGAACAAGCCGGCAAATCGTCGCCCCTTTCGGGCCAGAGTTTCGCGGCAATACGCGAGCGGCCATCTATCGTGCTCGCACGCGACGAAATGGCGGGTGCGGGGAGGCAGGCCGCCGAGCGGCCGCGCATATTGATCCTCGAGGACGATTATCTCATCGCCACGCAAATCGAAGCCGCGTTGATGCAAGCTGGCTTCGACATCGCCGGCATCGCGAGTTCGGCTGAAGAAGCGACGGAACTGGCGGCCTCGGAACATCCGGCCTTGGTGGTGGCGGATATCCGGCTTGCCGGCCAACGCGATGGCATCGATGTCGCCATCCAATTATTCCGGAATCACGGCATCCGCAGCATCTTCGCCACGGCGCATCACACCCAGGAAACGCGCCGGCGCGCAAAACCGGCCAATCCCCTCGGTTGGCTGCCCAAGCCTTATACGATGACGGCTCTGATCCAGTTGGTCAGGCAGGGACTGAGCGATATCCGCGAGGAGGAGCAGTAAATCGCCGGCCTGCGAATTTCGCCCGCCCGCGCGGGAGCCAATCCGGCACCTTGCTACCTCGCTATTTCATGTACATGCGCCGCGACGGGGCGGTTGAGCGCGCGGGCGCGGGCTCGGCAGGCGCGAGCGTATAGGCGAGCCACAAATTCCAGCCTTCCGGCCGGTTCGCCGCGGCGAACTCCTTGTAGGCCTTGAGGCTCACGTTTCCGTCGAGCGCACCCATCGGGATCGTATAGCCGAGCTGTGCGCCGACGCTTGCCACGCGCGATTGGAAGCAACCGACGCGGTCTCCAGAGCCGCCATCACAGCTCGCCTGATTGTAGAGATAGCCCACCAAGCCGATCTGGAGCTGCTTCGTGAGGAAGCGGGAGGCGCCCCAGTCGAGGTGCACGTCGACGCCGTTCTGATATTGGGTGTGGGGATTGATGAAGTTGTACGTCAGTCCAGCCACCGCCGAAAATTCATATCCCGTCTGCTCGTTGAAATAAGTGTAGCCGGCCCCGCCGTCCAATGCGCCGTGCCCGATGCCGATATTCGACAGGCGAGCGCGGTCGTAGGCGCCGACGGGAATATTGCCGGTCATATAGGTCATGACGTTATGGACGCCTGAATTCCAGCGCAGCGAGACCTGCGGCGACAGATCCCCGAAACCCGTGATCGTGTCGCTGATGGACTCGAAGCGGGAGCGCGCGATCGCGGACGATCCGGCCAGGCGCTCACCGCTGATGGTCACGTCATCGGTCGTTCGCTTGCGGCCATAAGTTGCGGTGAGGGCAATCGCCGCCTGGCCGCCGAAAACGGGCGTCGCGAACGTGTATCCCGGACTAACCGTGGCCAGATCTTCAGGTGAGATCGAGATGGCGCTCACGCTTTCCTCAAGCGTACCGGAAAGCCGCCCGATCCTGATCAAGCGGGCGCGCGCGACCTCGCTGCCGGCCGTCGTCGAGGTGTGATAATAGCCCGAGCCCAGCGAGAAGCCGGGCTGCGTGGGCGTGGCGGCGAAACTCCCGAACGATCCGGGAGTCCAGAAGCTCTCTCCCGCCTCGTCCGCCGATGCCCATGGCGCGGCGAGCGCAAGCGCGGCGGCGAGGGCGCCCGCGAGGCCGCGTGCGGAAGGCCAGTGCCGCGATCCCACCATTTCCATCTTGCCCTCGAGCGTGCTCACGGCCCTTGGCGTGATCCACTGATCCAAGTATCCAACTATACGGAGCGCCGTGCGCGCGAGCGCGGCCGGCGAACGCGGTCGCTCGACTCTGCACGAAAATATTGGCGATTGTTGCCCGCAAGAAACACTGGGGCGCAGAGGCACGCCTAGGCTCTCGTGCGCCCATATTTACTGATGGCTATGGCGCGCTCGAGCAATCGACTCTCTCCCGTTGTAAGGAAAACCGCTCGATGCCGCTTCTTTGGAATGACCGGTGCGGCGGGCGCAGCAAACGAATTCAACGCCGATCATCGGCATCGCGCTCGTCCTGTTTCCCAACCGCGGCGCGTTCGTCGTAGCCGCGTCGGCTGCTGTAGAAGGCAAGCGCC
>DASQXF010000553.1:0-2855 GCA_035639895.1 Xanthobacteraceae bacterium | reverse complement strand
CTACGAAGGTGTGATGGATCAATTTCCCAAGCTCAAGATCCTGGTCGCCCATGGCGGCGGATACCTGCCGTTCTATGCCGGACGCCACGATAATGAGTATCGCTATGGCCGCGCGCCGCAGCTCAAAGGCGACTTCAGCAGCTACCTACCCCGCTTCTTCTATGACACGGTGCTGTTCAATCCGGACATGCTGGAATTCCTGGTGACTAAGGTCCCCTCCAGCCACGTCATGCTGGCTTCCGACTATCCGTTTGCGGAGAAGAAGCCGGTCGAATATGTCCGCCGCGCCAAGAAAGTCGGAAAGAACGAGCAGGACGCGATTCTCGGCACCAATGCCGCGCGGCTATTCGGCATTGCCGTTTGATCGAGCTGCGCGGATCGCCGCGAGAGGGAATAGCGAATAGAGACTCTTCCGGAGTAAAGCATGACCGCCAACAAGAGCTTCGAAGAGCGCATCCGTGCGATCGAGGATCGGCTCGAAATCTACAACCTTATCGCCAGTCATCCGCCCAGCGCCGACACGGCCGGTAGTGATCATATCGCGGCGAGCTGGGTGGAAGACGGCGTTTTCGATCGCGGCGAGAATCTCTCGAGCCCGCGCGGGCGCGAGAACATCGCCAAGCAGGTGCTCAGCGCCGACCATCAAGCCGCGATCGAATGCGGGCTCGCGCATTTCACCTCGCTGCCCCATGTCGCAATCGACGGTGATCGCGCGGTCGTCACCTCCTATCTGCAGATCCTGGTGCCGCAGACGCAAGGCGATCCGGTCGACGTACCGAACCACGGCAGTTCCAAAGGCTTTCGCATCCATCGCATGACTGCGAACCGCTGGGAGCTCGTGCGCACGGCGCAGGGCTGGAGGATCAAACGCCGCACCTTGCGGCAACTCGACGGCTCGCAGCCGGCGCGGAACATCTTGCGTCAGGCGATTGGGGGCTAGCCCCGTCAGAAGTTTGGAGACGTCACCGCATCAGGTCCCCGGCTTGAGCACGTCTTCGATCCAGTCCCACATGTAGTGCACGCCGATGGTGACATTGTCGACCTGACAGTGATGAAAGCCGCCCTCCTCGCGCTCGAACACCTTGAACGTCTTGTGTTTCGAGCCGACGGCGGCGAAGCATTTTTCCGCGAGCGCGAGCGGAATTTGTTCGTCGCCCGCGCCGTGCAGGAGCAGAAACGGACAGGTCATCTTCTGCACGATGCCATCGAGCCGGAACGCCTCGAGCTTCTTGAGCGCAGCCGCCTGGTTCGAGACACCGAGTACCCACTGCAGATGCTCGGGCGGCACCGATAGGGACAGCACCTTGCCGGAGGCGAGCTCCTCGAGTCGCTTCGCCCAGATGGCGTGATAGTCCCACTGCGCGCCCCAAGCGACACAGCAGGCAAACCGCGGCTCAAGCGCGGCGGCGCGCGGCGCGTAGTAGCCGCCTAGACTCAGCGCCATCACGCCAATGCGGCGGGGATCGAACTCGCGACGGGCGCTGAGATATTCGTAGGCGGCGGTGGCATAGCGCTCCGTCTCTGCGATCAGCGGCAGGTTGCGGAAGCGCACGCTCTCGCCGTTGCCGGGGCCGTCAACGATGAGACAGCCGATGCCGCGCGCGGCGAGATCGGGAACGCCGTAGCCGTATTGCAGCTCCTTGGTCACGTCGAAGCCGTCGAAGAACACCATGCACGGCGCAGGGCTCGATCCGGCAACCGCGGGCTCGGGATGCACGAGGAGCGCCGGCAGGCTTGTGCCGTCGTAGGGCACCTCGACCGGTTCGATGCGCGGATGGCGTATGATCGCGGCGGCCGCCTTAAAGAGCTCCACCGAGGTTGCATAGACCGCCATGCTGCGCTGCGAGCGCGGATGAATGAAACGCTCGCCGGTCTGGTAGTAGCGCGTCGCGCGCATGAAGCAGGACGCCGCCGTGAGCCTATGCCCTTTCGCCTGCGCGTCGCGGCCGCGCGCCGCGATCTTGTCGCCCATGCGCGTCCATTCTTCGAACCAGGCGGCGTCGTCCCCGATGCGATCTTCGAGCGCGCGTCCGACGCGATGAACCTCGTCGATCTCGATACCGGTCCAGGGCGCGGCGCCCAGGCAAATGAGCAGGCCCATGGACCAGCGGTAGTTGGTGGGAAAATAAAGGAAGGCGGGGTCTTCTTTGCGGCCGATCACATGTTGCTCCTAATCGAAGGTAAGCGATCTGAAGCGGTCGTGTCCCGGGCGCAGCGCGGCACGAAGCGAAAGCGGAGTGGTGCGCTGCAGACACCGATATCAGGTTTACCCGAGATCGCCGCTTAAACCCTGCGCAAGTCGGGCAAGCCCGACTTGCGTGGATCGTTCAAGTCTGCGGTGGTCCCGGATCAGCGATGCACCGCTACGCACTGCATCGCGTCCGGGACACTAGCTGCTCACACCGGCTTTTCGCCAAGGATGGTAACCCGCCGCATCAGCCGCCGCTCGTTGGGACTGAAATCGGTCCGCGCATGCAGCGTGCACCGATTGTCCCACATCAGCAGGTCGCCCGCACGCCAGACGTGTTCATAGATGAATTCGCGACGCTCCTGATGGTCGAACAACAGCGCCAGCAGCTCATCGCTTTCCTGGGCGGGGAGCCCTTCGATGCGCACCGTCATCAGGCGATTGACGTAGAGCGCCTTGCGACCGGTTACAGGATGGGTCCGCGCCACTGGATGCACGTAGGACGGCACGCCCTCCGCGAGCCGCGTGCCGCGCTTCATTGCCGCGGTGTCGTAGTCGTAAGCGTTGAGCGCCTTGCGACCCTCGATGCGCCGTTTGATGCCATCCGGCAAGGTTTCGTAGGCCATGTAGCCGTTGGCGAACAGCGTGTTGCCGCCCGTGCTCGGCA
>DASQXF010000552.1:0-2593 GCA_035639895.1 Xanthobacteraceae bacterium | reverse complement strand
TCAATTGCGTCATCTACGGCCGATACAGGCGTTGGCTGCGGGTAGGTAGTCAGCGCAACTAACACATCTCGGAACGACATTGACTTCTCCCATCGCCGATTCCCATGAACTGCTGAGGCGGAATCTACCTATCTCTTTCGGCATAGTGATTGCTTACCCCCGACATTGCCGAGCTCATAAGGAAATTCGTCGTAGCCGCAGAGAATTTCCCACGACGCTCACCGACGACAGTGCCATTGCCGCCGCGGCGATAATCGGCGACAGCAGGATGCCGAAAAACGGATAGAGCACTCCGGCGGCGATCGGCACGCCCGCGCCGTTATAGACAAACGCGAGGAACAGGTTCTGGCGGATGTTGCGCATCGTCGCCTGCGACAGCCGGCGCGCGCGCACGATCCCGGTCAGGTCGCCTTTGAGCAAGGTGATGCCCGCACTTTCGATGGCGACATCAGTGCCCGTGCCCATGGCAATGCCGACTTGGGCAGCCGCCAGCGCCGGCGCATCGTTGACACCGTCGCCCGCCATCGCCACCGCGCGCCCTTCTCTTTGCAGCTTCTGTACGACCGCGCTCTTCTGGTCCGGCAACACTTCGGCTTCCACCTCCGTGATGCCGAGACGCCGCGCGACGGCCTGTGCCGTGGTCTTGTTATCGCCGGTGAGCATCACCACTCGGATGCCTTCCTGCGCGAGCGCGTTGAGCGCTTCGGGAGTGGTGCGTTTCACCGGATCGGCGATGGCGATCACTGCGGCAACCTTGCCATCGACGCCCAGGAAGATCGCCGTCGCGCCCTCGTGCCGAAGCCGTTCGGCATCTTGCTCCAACTCGTTTGTTGGGATGCCAAGCTCGCGCAGGAACTTTGCGTTCCCGAGCGCGAGCCGCCGCCCATCGAGCGTCCCCACGACTCCTTTGCCCGTGGGCGAATCGAATCCGCTGACGGCCGACATGTTCAGGCCGCGCTCCTGTGCGGCAGCGACAATCGCGAGCGCGAGCGGGTGCTCACTGGCCCGTTCCACGCTCGCGGCCAAGCGCAAGACCTCGTTTTCGTCGAACCCCTTGGCCGAAACCACGGCGACGACTTTCGGCTTGCCTTCGGTGAGCGTTCCAGTTTTGTCGACGACGAGAGTGTCGATCTTTTCCATCCGCTCCAGAGCTTCGGCGTTCTTGATCAACACGCCGACCTCCGCGCCGCGCCCCACGCCGACCATGATCGACATCGGTGTCGCCAACCCGAGTGCGCAGGGACAGGCGATGATCAGGACAGTGACGGCCGCCACCAGGCCGAACGAGAAACGCGGTTCCGGCCCATAGATGCTCCAGGCGGCGAATGCCAAGAGAGCGATGACGATCACTGTCGGCACGAACCAGCCCGACACCTGGTCCGCCAGCCGCTGGATCGGCGCCCGCGAGCGCTGCGCCGCCGCGACCATTTGCACGATGCGGGAAAGCATGGTGTCGCGGCCGACCTTTTCGGCTCGCATGACGAAGCTGCCGGTGCTGTTGAGCGTGCCGGCGATGACCTTCGAACCCGCCTCCTTGGTCACCGGCATGGATTCTCCGGTCACCATCGATTCGTCGACCGCGGAGCGTCCTTCGATCAACTCGCCATCGACCGGAATTTTCTCGCCCGGGCGAACCCGCAGCCGATCACCCACCGCGATCACGTCGATCGGCACCTCCTCCTCGCTTCCATCGGCGTTCAAGCGCCGCGCGGTCTTAGGGGCCAGATCGAGCAGAGCTCGAATCGCGCCGGAGGTCTGTTCGCGCGCGCGCAGCTCGAGGACTTGACCGAGCAGCACAAGGACGGTGATGACCGCCGCGGCTTCGAAATAAACGGCGACCGCGCCGTCCGGACTGCGAAATGCCGGCGGGAATAGGCCGGGCAGCAAGATTGCGACCACGCTGTAGAGCCAGGCCACACCAATGCCCATGGCGATGAGCGTGAACATGTTCAGGTTGCGGGTGACGAGGGATTGCCAGCCGCGCACGAAGAATGGCCAGCCCGCCCACAGCACAACGGGCGTGGCAAATACGAATTGCAGCCAGTTCGACCAGGTCTGGCCGAGCAGCATCTGCAGATTGGTGAGGTGACCGCCCATTTCGAGCGCGAGGACCGGAAGCGCGAGCACGAGGGCGACCCAGAAGCGGCGCGTCATGTCCGCGAGTTCGGGATTCGGCGCCGCTTCGGCCGAGGCCAGTTCCGGTTCGAGCGCCATGCCGCAGATCGGGCAGAAGCCGGGACCGAGCTGCCGGATCTGCTGGTGCATCGGGCACGTATAGATTGTGCCTTCCCGAACCGGCGGCGAGGCGTTTGGTCCGACTACATGCGGATGCTGGTGCGGCCCTGCCGAACAGCAGCCGGTCTGCTTCTGCGCGGGGCTCACATGCGCCATGACGCAATTCCTTCAGGCTTGCGGCTTATACCCTCCAGGGGTATATAGACGGCATGCGAAGGGACATCAAGGCATCGTGCGCCAAGCGATTGAGCCGGATCGAGGGCCAGGTGCGCGGCATCGCACGGATGCTCGATGAAGATCGGTATTGCATCGACATCGTCACGCAGGTTGCGGCGGTGCGCGCAGCGCTCAGACGTGT
>DASQXF010000551.1:0-7906 GCA_035639895.1 Xanthobacteraceae bacterium | reverse complement strand
CGGGACTGCCACGGACTGAAACGGTCCCGACTCTGCAAAAAAAAACAGGAAAATACAGGGATCGGACCAACCAGCGCGGCGTTCGCGGCGGTGCTTTGGAAGCCTCATCCTGAGGAGGCGCGAAGCGCCGTCTCGAAGGATGAGGCGAGCGATTGTTTTGCCCTCATGCTTCGAGACGCCGCGCGTGTGCGCGCGGCTCCTCAGCATGAGGGCGGGCGGTCAGCGGCCGGTCTGCCGATCCGGACGCTCGGTCAGGAGGTCTTCAAGATCGCGCCGCCCGCGGCCACCACATACGCCAGCAGTGCTATCCAGAACGCGAAGCCGAGGGTGGTGGGGGTCGCTATCAAATAACAAATCAACGCCAGCACGGCCAATGCCAGCGAAACTGCCAGCACCAAGTGGCTCGGTGCGTGAATCTCGATTTCCATGTGTCCCTCCTTGGCAGCAGGCGAGTTGCCGAATCGCCTGACCCATTGCGAAGCTTAGCGCCAAGGCCGGTATTACTAAACCGTCGAAAGTCACTTGCCGTCGAGCCGGCGCACGCTGGTCATCTCGCTACCCGCGGCGCGAATGCGCGCGATCGCCGCGTCGATCGGCTCGAACGCGACCGCCATGTGGAAAGCGTTGGCGTGAACGAGCGATGTCTCATCGCGCACGATCGCCACGTGGCGATGCCAAAACAGGAGATCGCCGCGGCGCAGTTGTGAGAGGTCCGTCGAGAGCGCGTGGCCGAGCGCCGTCTCCTGCATGTAGCTGTCGCGCGGGCAGGGGAAGCCGCAGGCGGTGAGCGCAACCTGGACGAGGCCTGAGCAGTCGAGGCCGAGCGAGGTCTTTCCGCCCCACAGATACGGCGCGCCGAGAAAGCGCTCGGCGACCGCGACGAAGTCATTCTCGTTTTCGTCGATCGCAACGAGATGACGCGCCGGCACGTACCCGCCCGAGGCGGTGACCGCGAACGGATCCTCGATGCGGGCAACGGCGATTCGGGATCCGAGCGGCAGCGCCTCGAGCGGTGGCAGCTTGATCGAGGGCCCCGGGAACACGAGCGTACGCAGCGCCGCAACCTTGTGTGTGGGCGGTGTGCTCGGCGCGGTGAGCGCGTTCGCCGGCAGGTACCCTTCATAGCCGTCGGCCTCGAGCTTGCCGCGGGCCCAGCCCTCCTCGATCTCGTAGACGGTGACGCGTTCGCCCTTGAGCGCCTCGGTGTCGAGGGAAGCATCGGGGGAGGGCGCTTGTCGCAATGGCGCAGTCGGTTCGGTGACTTCGTAGATTTGCGCCTCAGCCATAGCGCGAGACCAACAACGCATAGAGCGCGCGCGCGGCCTGGCACTCGCCGCCCTCGGGTCGCCCCGGCTTGCTGCTCTGGTTCCAGGCATAGACGTCGAAGTGCAGCCACGCCTTGGCTGCCGTGACGAACCGGCACAGGAACAGCGCCGCGGTGATCGAGCCGCCGAAATTTCCGGAAGAGACATTGTTGAGGTCGGCGACCTTGGATTCGAGCAGCGCGTCGTAAGATCGCCAGAGCGGCATGCGCCACAGCGGATCGTTTTCGCCTTTGGCGCATTCGGCAAGCTCGGCCGCCAGCGCATCGTCGTCGGTGTAGAACGGCGGGATCTCGGTCCCGAGCGCGACGCGTGCCGCGCCGGTGAGCGTCGCCATGTCCGCGATCAAGTCGGGCCCCTCTTCATCGGCAAGCGCAATCGCATCGGCGAGAATGAGGCGGCCCTCCGCGTCGGTATTGCCGATCTCGACGGTCAAGCCCTTGCGCGAGCGATAGACGTCGCGCGGGCGAAAGGAAGCGCCGGAGATCGCATTCTCCACTGCCGGAATGAGCAAGCGCAGCCGCAGCTTGATGCCGCGCGCCATCAACATGTGCGCGAGGGCGAGCATGGCGGCGGCCCCGCCCATGTCCTTCTTCATGTTGAGCATGCCGCTCTCGGGCTTGATGTCGAGGCCGCCCGAATCGAAGCACACGCCCTTGCCGATGAGCGTCACCTTGGGGTGGCTCGCATCGCCCCAGCTCAGATCGATGAGACGCGGCGCGCGCGCGGCGGCGCGTCCGACCGCGTGAACGAGCGGGAAATTCTCGGCGAGCAGATCATCGCCAACAATGACGCGCACCTTTGCGCCATGGCGGGCTGCCAGCGTGCGCGCGGCCTCTTCGAGCTCGGCCGGCCCCATGTCGTTTGCCGGCGTGTTGATGAGATCGCGCGCGAGCGCAATCCCCTCCACGATCCGCGAGAGATCCTCGCCGTCGACGTTGCCGGGCAGCTCGAGCTTGATCTCCTTCGCGTCCTGCTTGCGGTAACGATTGAAGCGATAGCTTCCGAGCGCGAAGGCAAGCGCCGCAAGCTTCGGGTCGTGCGCCGCGGTGGCGAAGCGATAGGCGCCCGCCGGTAACAACCCCGGCAGCGCGCCCGGCCAAAACAGGTCCTTGTTGGGCTCCTCGGGACGTTCGAGCCCGAAGAGCACCCCGGCAAGACCGCCGTCGGTTGCCGGGAGCAGGAGGTGGCGGCCGGGCTTCGGCTCGAAGCCTGCGGCGTCGGCGAAGGCACGCGCGCGCGAATCGAGGCGCTCGCGCAGGCCGTGCCAGGTCGCCGCGTTAACGAAGGTTACCGGAACCGTCGCGACCGCATGGCCGCGGGGAAGAAACACGGGATGCATCGGAGAGCCGTCCCTGAGCCGCCCTGCTAGCACTATTCAGCGCAAACACCCACCCTCATTCCGGGGCGCGCCAAAGGCGCGAGCCCGAAATGTACAATCACAGCCGATGGTTATGGACCCCTCGCTGCGCTCGGGCCCGGAATGAGGGCAAGGATTCGCGCACCTAAGCGGTCCTCGCTCTAACACGCACCTTCGCGCCGGTGAAGGTGACCTCGGCAGCACCGTTAACCACTCGTTAGGGTCAAATTAACCACTCATTAAGGTTAACGCTTTATTGCCGGAACCCGTCTGGGGGCCCGCACGGGGCCGTGATGATCTGCTCGATCAGGGGGTTTGGTTGCGTCGAGGGGTTGGCGCCGATCGTGTTTGCGGCCGTGACTGCGGCCGCGCTCGCCGGCTGCCAAACCACGACGCAGCCGACGGAGATGACCGCCTCCCGCGGTTCCGCCGTCGAGCGTTCGGCGCCGCGGTCGGCCGAACGCTACCGCGCTGATCCGAACGACCCGGATGCGGCGGTCGATTATGCCGGGACGCTGCACGCCCGTGGGCGGCGCGTGCAGGCTCTGGCCGTGCTCGAGCAAGCCTCAGTCCAACACCCTAAAAATCGCGGCGTGCTGACTGCTTACGGGCTCGCGCTGGCCGACATCGGCCATTACCGGCGGGCGCTGGAGGTGTTCGATCGCGTACACGCGGATGGGGCGCCTGACTGGCGCATTCTGTCGGTCCAGGGCGCTGCGCTCGACCAGATCGGGCGGCACGAAGACGCACAGCGCTATTACGCGACCGCGCTGCGGCTCGCGCCGGAGGAGCCGTCGGTGCTCTCCAATCTCGGCCTGTCTTATGCGCTTGCCAAGGACCTGGTGCGGGCGGAGGCCACGCTGCGGCGGGCCGCCTCGCAATCGGGCAGCGATCCGCGCGTGCGTGAAAGCCTCGCGCTGGTCATGGGGCTGCAGCGCCCGCGCCTTGCAGCCGGAGGTGTGACGGGCCTGCCGCCGACCGAAACCAAGGTCGCGCAGCTGCGACGGGCGCTCGCTCAGCAGAACGGCTGGCGCGAGCCCCCCGAATGGGAAAAGCCGCAGCTTAGGGCGGAGGGAATCTGACCCTTCGCTTTGCCTAACAGGCCGTGCAAGGGGCCTCGATCACCGCGGTCAATTCGGCAGCCGGTGCGAGGCCGGCGGCGACGAAGCCCATGGCGGCGAGCAAGGCAATGAGCAATGTGGCGCGAACGAGCGACGTGTCCCTCATATCCGATCCCCCGAATACGTTGCTGCGCGACTGATTTGAGCAGCCAATGGTCAAGGGATGGTTAACGTCGCGTATCCAAATCTAGTTAACAATCGGTGAGCGCGATGGTTGGCGTGCTCGGCGTGTCCCGGGCGCAGCGCAACATGAAATGGTGCGCTGCAGACCCGGGACCATTACGGTCCGTGGCGGTCCCGGATCAGCGGCGCACCGCTCCACTTCGTTCGCGCTGCACCGCATCCGGGACGCGGTCACGAAGCGAGCGTCATCCACGCCGTGTCCGGGTAGATGGCAAGCGCTGCTGCGGCGAGTGCAATCCCGTAGGGCACACCGCCGTTCTTGACGTGCAGCCGCTCGACCCATGCGTATCGCGCGAGTTGTTCCGGCAGCGGCGCCATGCGGAACCAGATCAGCGCCACGCTCAGCGCTCCGCCGAGCAGCGATGCCAAGAGGAGGAACGGCAAAAGATGATCGAATCCGAGCCAGAGCGCCGCAGCCGCCGCGAGCTTGGCGTCGCCGCCCCCGATGATACCGCGGGCGAACAAGCCGAAGGCGGCGGCCAGAACGACGCAGCCTGCGCCAAGATGCGAGAGCATATCCATCGCGCTTATGCCGGCGATCGCTGCCAGGGCGAAAAAGCCGCCGAGAAGAATAAGCGACACCCGGTTGGAGATGGTCATGGTGAAAAGATCGCTCGAGGCGGCGAACGCCATCATCGCGGGAAAGAGCGTCAGTCGGATGGCCTCGGCAACCAGGAACATATCGTTGCAATCCGCAGAGTGGCGATGGCCCGTCCGTCAATTCGTAGCCCGGATGAGCGAAGCGAAATCCGAGGCACCCGCTACTGGATTCCCGGCAGAAGCGCGTTTACGCGCGTCTTTGACGCGCGCTGCGCGAGAATGAGTTCTAGCTGGTGCGCCTTGCGTTTCGGTTAGCGCCGCGGATCCTAGTGCGTCGGCGCTTATTTCAACGTGCCCTGGACGAAGGCAGAACTAAGCTTCGAACCCAGGCCCTGCATCACGGCGATGATCGCAACCGAGATGCCGGCGGCGACGAGACCATATTCCACGGCGGTCGCGCCCGATTGGTCCTTCAAGAAGAGCTTCACGAGATTGATCATTGCAGCCTCCACGTCCACAGCTTGCGCTCTGAGTCCCGGTGGTGCCGTTGTTGCCCGGCCGATCCGGAACCGGGATGAACGCTAACGGGCCGCCCTTGCAGCGAGGTTAATATCCGTAGGCGAATCCGTACTTGCGCTGGCGAAACGTAGTGGCGTTAACGATAGGTTTTTCCAGCGATGCGTTGGTTAATAATTGCTGACGGCGGCAATACCTTTGCCGGCGCGGGCCTTCACGGGACCGGCAGCGCCGTTGTGGCCTTGATCTTCTCCATGGCGAAGCGCGACGTAACGTTCTTGAGCGGCACCGCTGCAATCAGCCGCTTGTAGAACGCATCGTAGCCGGCGATGTCGGAGACCACCACGCGCAGCATGTAATCGACGTCACCCGCCATGCGGTAGAATTCCATCACCTCCGGCATGGCGCCGACCACGTCGGCGAATCGATCAAGCCATTGCTGCGAATGATCGCCGGTCTCGATCGAGACGAACACAGTGACGCCGAGCCCGATTTTGTCCTGATCAACCAGCGCGACGCGGCGCTGAATCACGCCCTCGGCCTCCAGCCGTTGGATGCGCTTCCAACAGGGCGTCGAGGATAGGCCCACCAGGTTGCCGATCTCGGCAACCGACCGGGAGGCATCCTGTTGCAGAAGCGCAAGAATCTTGCGATCGATGGCGTCCACTGGGCGCGATCCCTGGATGGGAAATAAATATCACTTCGAGTGCCGCAAGAGAATGATCTCTTCGCCTCTGGGCGTTTTGCAGGTGTATCTAGGAAACTATTCTCCGGCAACTTAAATCCGCTCGGCGGTTCCTGCGGCGAGCAGGGCCTCGACCTCGGCGCGATACGGCGCCGCCATGCTGCCGCCAAGCCGCGTGCATTTGAGGCCGGCGGCCGCCGCGGCAAAGCGCAGCGCCGCGGCAACCTCACGGCCCTCCGCGAGGGCGAGCGCGAACGCGCCGTGGAAGACGTCGCCGGCGCCGAGCGTATCGACGGCCTTGACCGGGAATACCGGGGTTTTGTGCAGCGATGCGCCCTCGAGCCAGAGCACGTCATGCGGGCCATGGGTCACGGCGAGAAACGACGGCGTCATATGGGCGACTGCGGCCAGCGCGGCGACGAGGTCGTCGAGCTCCGCGGTGGCGCGCAGGCACTCGCTCGAGAACACCACGTGCGTGGCGATCCGGAACAGATCGTCGGACATCTGGGTCGGCCGGTCGGCGTCGAGCACGACGGTGAGGCCACGCGCGCGTGCTGCGGCGCAGATCGGCCGCACGAATTCGGGAAAGCGATTATCGGCGAGGACCACGTCGGCGGATGCCGCCAGCTGAGCCGGGTTGCTAGGCGTAAGGGTCGCGAGCCGGTCATCGTGGTGGGTCACGATCATGCGATCGCCGTTTGCGTCGAGAAAGATGGCGGAGAGCGCCGTGGGCGCGCCGGCGATGCGCTGGCAGCCGCTGCAATCCACCCGCTCGCGCGCGAGCGCGGCCAGCACACGGTCGCCGTTCGCATCCTCGCCGGGCGGACCGCCGAGTGGCCCTGCCAGTAGAGCGCGCCCGCCGAGCCGCGCGATTGCCACCGCAGCGTTGGCGGCGCAGCCGCCATTGACGACGAAAAAGCCATGCGCCGGGGTTTTTGCATCGGGCTGCGGAAAGCGGTCGACCCGGAACACCTCATCGAGCACGATGATTCCCGCGCACAGGATCGTGCGCGCGCCGGCATCGGCGCTAGCAGAAGTCAACCTCTTCCTCCACCCAGGCACGGATGATGTGATAGGCAATCGCCATGCTCGGCGGCGTGGTCAACCCGTCGGGATGCCGTTGCAACAGCATGGCCGCGACCTCCTCGCGGTCGAACCAGCGTGCATCGTCGAGCTCAGAGCGGTCGATGACGATCTCGTGCGAGCAAGCCTCGGCGTGGCAACCGATCATCAGCGAGGTGGGAAACGGCCACGGCTGCGAGGCGAAATAGCGCACGCGTCCGCAAATGATGCCGGCCTCCTCGCGCGTCTCGCGCCGCACGGCGTCTTCAATCGCCTCCCCGGGCTCGACGAAGCCGGCGAGGCATGACCACATGCCGGGTTGAAAGCGATACGAACGGCCAAGCACGCAACGCTCGCCCGCGACCGCAAGCATGATCACGACCGGATCCGTTCGGGGGAAATGCTGCGCCCGGCACGCCGGGCAATCGCGCCGCCATCCGCCTTCGACCAGATCGGTCGCGGCCCCGCAAGTTGAGCAAAAGCGATGGCGCGCGTGCCAATTGAGCAGCGCCTTGCCTTCGGCGAGCGGGGGTAAATGATCGGCCTCGACGAGACCGCGCACCGCGATCGAGCGCAGATCGATGACGACGAATTCGCCGCGCGCTTTGAGCATCTCCGCGGCCGCCGGCTCGAGCGCCACCGCGAATCTCGGCGCACTCTCGCACAAGCCGAGAAAAACCATCTCGGCCGTGCGACCGAGTGCCCGCGCTTCTGCCACCGTGAACAGGGGATCGGGAATGCCGGCAGTCTGCTTGAGGATGACCAAGTCGCCCGCGGCGAGATAGGCGCGCGTGCTCGCGTCGCTCTCGAGCGCCGCGAGCGCAACGGCGTCCGCGCGCCGCTCGGCCGCGCGCTCGATCGAGCTTGCGGCATAGCCGAGGCGCGGCTTGGGGCCGAGATCGGGGCGAGGGGACATGCAATGGCTCCGAAGTCGATGCTCTGCCACTCGACGGTTCACGACGCAAGCGCGTCCGGTTCGCCAAAACGCCAAGACGCACAAGCGCTCGCGGAAATTTGCCGACCTTCGCAAGCGCCAGTGCTCCATGGCTCAACGAGCCGTGGACCGCACTTCTGCGCCGCTTGCATTCTCGCGGCGTTGCGCCGATATAGGGGCGGG
>DASQXF010000550.1:0-2876 GCA_035639895.1 Xanthobacteraceae bacterium | reverse complement strand
CATCGCCAGAATGTGGTCGAGCCCGCCGAGTGGATGCACAAAGCCCCAAACAAAGCCGTGCACCTCACCCGCGCCCGTGTGAGCGAATGCGGCGGCGGGAATGAGCGTGAGAGCGGTGGTCAGCAGGCCAGTGCGCATGGTGGTCCCCCTGTCGGCGAGGCAAGCAATTCGTTCGCAAAATTGCACATCGCGGGTGTGCCCGACAAGGGTGCCTCGCTGGTGTGCAACCGTATCAATGGCGCTGCAATCTCACTGCATCGCTTCTCGCGGAGAAAACAGGAGCAGGTCCGCCCGGATGCGGACATCCGGGCGGACCGCCGGACCGACGCGGGGGTGGATGGGGGCGCACGCGCCGATCACATCTCGTCGTTCCGGAGGCAAAATGCTCCGGGGGGATTTACGGCTTTTTCCTTTCCTTCCGTTTGCGGCTCTTGCGGCCGCTCGTCCGGTTGGTCGCGGCAGGCGACGAACGGGTTCAAAGGCCCCGCGCGGCGGAATCGGCGCGGATTCGCGCCCCCGATCGATGGTTATCCAACGAAAGGAGGCTCCCCAGTGCGGGCGCATGGTGAAGCTGGTATCCTGTCGCGTCTGTGAGATGCCTTCCCGTCTTGCCCATGCGCCGGTGGTCGAGGTCCGCGTTCGCAAGGCCGAGCGCGGCGACATCGACGCGTTGATCGATCTCGAACATCGTGTGTTCGCGACCGACCGGCTGTCGCGCCGCAGCCTGCGCCGCTTCCTACAGTCGCCGACCGCAGAGGTAATCGTCGCCGAGCATGGCGATCCGCTCGCCGGCACCGCGATCGTTCTGTTCCGGCCGCGCTCGCTCATGGCGCGCCTCTATTCCATTGCGGTCGCGCCGCATATGGGTGGACGCGGGATCGCGCCAATGCTGCTTGCCGCCGCGGAAGCCGCCGCGGCCGCGCGCGGCTGCCGCGCCATTCGCCTCGAAGTGCACGTGCGCAACCACGCGGCGATCTCGCGCTACCGCAAGAGCAGTTACCGCGAATTCGCGCGCCTTCGCCGTTATTACGATGACGGCGGCGACGCCCTGCGCTTCGAGAAGCGGCTTGTGCCGAATATACCCGCGCATGCGGCGGTGCCGCCGTATTTTCACCAGAGCACCGAATTCACCTGCGGGCCGGCCTGCATCATGATGGCGCTGGGCTGGGCCGATCGGAATTTCAAGCCGCCGGCGGCGTTCGAGTTTCAGCTTTGGCGCGAAGCCACCACCATCTTCATGAGCTCGGGACCGGGCGGGTGCGAGCCGTACGGGATGGCGGTTGCGCTCAAGCGTCGCGGGCTTGAGCCCGAGATCTATGTCAGCCATTGCGGTCCCTATTTCCTCGATACGGCGAAGGGCGCGGACAAGCGCCGTGTCATGCAAGTGACTCAACTCGCGTTCCAGCGCGAGGCGCAGGCGCTTGGCATTCCCACCCACCTGACTCCGGTGAGCGAATCGGTTCTCATGCGGGCCTTCGATGCGGGGAGCGTGGTCATCGTCCTCGTTTCGGGCTATCACATGGTCCCCAGGGGGAAGCCGCACTGGATTTTTGCTTTCGGCCGCCACGGACGGCATGTGCTCATGCATGATCCGGCGGCCCTCAGAGATGAGCGAGGGATGGCGGTAGCCGCCGAGACCTACGCGCTACCGTGGAGCGCGTTCGAGCGCGTGACCCATCTGGGTCGCGAACGGCTGAGCGCGGCGATCGTCATCCGGAAAGGAACTGCATGACCGGCTGGGTCATTCTCGTCGACCAGCCCAAAGACCTTCCCAACGCTGAAACGCCGCATAAGGTGATCACGACGAGCGAGTATCTCGCGCGTCCGCGCCTGTTCGACATGGGGCGGCCGAAGCTCGTCAATCTGGCGCGCTCTTACGCCTATCAGTCGAAGGGCTACTACGCCTCGCTGCTGGCGGAAGCGCGCGGGCATCGGGTCATGCCGACGGTTGAGACCATGCTCGAGCTGCGCGAAGCCAAGCTCTACGAGCACGCGCTGCCTAAGCTCGAGGACGAGCTCAACCGCTGTGCCCGCCGCGCTGATTTCCAGCCCGAGGGCGAGTTCAAGCTCCTGGTCTGCTTCGGAATTGCCCGCGATCCGCGCTTCGAATCGTTCGGGCGCATGCTGTTCGACTGGTTCCGCTGCCCAGCCCTTGAGGTCAACGTCGAGTCTGGCGCCTGGCTCTCGATCGATCGTATCCGCCCCCGCAACATCACCCGGCTCGCCAACGGCGAAGCTTCGTTCCTGCGGGAAGCGCTGCACCAGCACACCAAGCGCGAGTGGCGCGATCCGAAGGCGCGCACCGTCCCGAAATATGACTTGGCGGTGCTCTACGATCCCAACGAGAAGATGGCGCCGTCTTCGCCCGCCTCGATCAAGCACATGGCGCGCATCGCCGAGAGGCTTTCGGTCGACGTCGAGCCGGTGACGCGACGCCAGCTCGGCGAAATCGCCGAGTACGACGGCCTGTTCATTCGCGAGACCACTTCGATCGACAATCATACTTACCGTTTTGCCCGGCGCGCGTGGCAGGAGGGCATGCCAGTCATCGACGACCCGATCTCGATGATCCGCTGCACCAACAAAGTGTTCCTGATGGAGCTGTTGGCACAGAACCAGGTCGCGACGCCGCCGACCGTGATGCTCGCCGATGGCGGCGATCTGCCGAAAGCGATGGACGAACTGGGCCTGCCGCTGGTGGTGAAGATCCCGGACGGCTCGTTCTCGCGCGGCGTGCACAAGGTGGATACGGCCGAGGAATTTCGCCGCATCGCCGACGAGCTGTTCGAGGAGACCGATCTCCTGTTGACCCAGAAATTCTTGCCGACGCAGTTCGATTGGCGGGTCGGTGTGCTCGCGGGCGAGCCGTTGTTCGT
>DASQXF010000549.1:0-2042 GCA_035639895.1 Xanthobacteraceae bacterium | reverse complement strand
CAGCTCTTGGGCAAGTGCGGCGTGGCCCCACCAGGCACGCGTGACGCGTCCGGCGGCGAACAGGTCCGCGAGTTCGCCGGTGGATTTCTCGCACAACACAACAAGGTCAACGGGCTGGCGCCAGGCCGTCGATTCCTCCGTGCCACGAGCCGCCACCATCTGGCCGACGACAGTCGGCAGCAAAGCCGCCGCGTGCTCCCAGCCGATCAGGTCGAGGCACTCGAATGCCTTGTTGATGAAGTCGAGCGAGTGTCCGCTGTCGGCGAACGCCCGCTCGGTCTCGGCTGCGAGCAGCACATCGGCGAGCACTGCCGGGGAGATATCGGCCGCAATGGCCGTGAGCAAGGTGCGCTCGGCGGCCTCGCGATGGCGCACGTTTGTCCACCGCCGCAGCCAGCGCTTGAGCGCGGCCGGCTCCGGCCGGCTGCCAAGCGGCGCACGTTCGCGCCGCGGCACTTCGCCGTCGCAGTCGGCCGCCACGCGGCGCGCGCCGTGGAACAGAGCGAGATAGGCTTCCTCCTCCGGCAGCACGGACAGAAGATTGGCGAGCGCCGTGAGGATCGTGAGACCCACGCCCCAGCCGTCGCGGTTCTGCGCCCCGAACAGCGCCACCTGCCGCACGACGTCGGCCTGCGGCACCGCGTCCGCGAGCTGACCATGCACGGCCTTGGCGATGACGAGGCCGAGATCGTGGGCGAGGCCGTCCGCAAGCCGCGAACGCCAGTGCGCGGCGGGATCGGCATGACCGAACGTGGTCTTCACCCAGACCTCGCCATTGCGCACCTCGACCGGGCAGGTCGGCACGTCGTCCGCCCACAGGTCGAAGGTGCAGCCGCTTTCGAGATCGAAGCGGGCGTGATGCCAATGACAGGTCAAGATGCCGTCCTCGACGCTGCCGCGCTCGAGCGGGAACCCCATATGCGGACAACGATTGTCGAGGGCGAAGACACGCCCGCGGTCGTAGATGACGAGGATCGGACGATGGCGACCGTGCACGACGAGCCGCCCCTTCGCCTTCAGCTCCTCGAGACTTCCCGCGAGCACGAACTCCTTGTTCGGCGCGTCCATGAGCATGCCTCCGGTACTCGACGCTTTGCGGCCGCTATAGGTACTCCCAATCGAGGGTCGAATCGACCAGGGAAGATTGCCTGATCGCTAAGAGCGGCCCTTGGGTGCATCCGCAGCAACTTGTCCTGGTTTTACAACGCTGCTTCCGCTTAATTGATGGCGTGAAGACGTGGACGAATAAGTTTTGACCGGTGAGGCAGCGATCGTGAGCTGGCAGCATGTGGACCGCGGTTGCTGCCTGAAATCAGCATGATGGCCGAGGATGACATCCGAGCATTGAACGTGTGGCTCACTAAGGCGGGCCTGCGGGGCGAGGACGAAGCCGCGCTGGTTAATGGATTCTGCGAACGCGCCGTCGCCGCCGGCTTGCCGATCAGCCGCGCGCAGGTATTCATCGATACGCTTCACCCGGTACACGAAGGCCGCCTAATGCGTTGGGGGCACGACCCGTCGCAGCCGGCGGTGGTGGAATACGGCCGCACCGTCTTGCCGGAATGGGTTTCGGATCCACAGCTTACCGATAGCGATGCGGCCGCGCGCTGGCGTGCCAGTCCGTTCTTCCACTTGTTGCAGACCGGCGAGAGCTTGCTCCGGCGCCGCCTGACGACGGACAGCGATCCCGAATTTTCGTTCTTGCGAGAGCACCGGGCGGTGGGCATGACCGACTACGTCGCCATCATCGATCGCTTCGCGCCCGAAGGCGTAATCGGTGAAATGGATTGCGTGTACTCCTCATGGATGACGGCGCGTGCCGAGGGCTTCACCGACGCCGATATTGCCGCGCTCACGCGCGTCGTGCCGACGCTTGCGCTCTCAGTCAAGACGGCCGCGCTCGCGCGCATGACCACGACGCTCATGGAGACCTATCTCGGCCGCGATGCCGGGCGGCGCGTGCTCAGCGGCCGCATCATGCGGGGCGTCACCGAGCGCATCGACGCCGTCATCTGGTTCAGCGACCTGCGCGGCTTCACGCG
>DASQXF010000548.1:0-6333 GCA_035639895.1 Xanthobacteraceae bacterium | reverse complement strand
GCCATGGTGCAGACCAACCAGCCGCTGGTCGGCGCACTGATCTTTCCAGTGGGGTTGGTGCTGATCGTGCTGCTTGGACTCGATCTGGTCACCGGTGCTTTCGGTCTTGTGCCGCTGCCCTGGATGGAAAATGACGCCAGCGCGACATCCATGCTCGGCAACTGGTTATGGATCTTCACCGGTAACCTGATCGGCAGCGTCGCCTACGGCGCGCTGCTGACGATCGTGCTGACGAACTTCGGCACCGCTGCTCCGGCCGGCGTCGCCGCCAAGATCATCGCGGTCGCCGAGGCCAAGACCACCGCCTACGAAGCGATCGGCTACGCCGGGATGATCACTGTCTTCGTCAAGGCGATCCTGTGCAACTGGATGGTCTGTCTTGGAATCATCGCCGCGATGACCACAAGCTCGGTCATCGGCAAGATCGCGGCGGCCTGGATGCCAATCCTGATCTTCTTCGCGCAAGGATTCGAACATGCCGTCGTCAACATGTTCGCCATCCCGACTGGCATGATGATGGACGCCAAGGTCACGATCGCGCAGTGGTGGCTGTGGAACCAAATTCCGGTCACGCTCGGCAACCTTGTTGGCGGCTTCGTGTTCACCGGACTTGCGCTCTACGCCACCCACAAACCGCGCACCGTCGCGCCCGCACCGCTCACCATGCCGACGCAGGTGCCGGCTGAATGACAACGGAAGTCAAAGACGTCGGCGCGACGCTTACAACGGCGTCCGGCAACTTCGAACCAGAGCAAAAGCGCTATCTGGAGGGCTTCGTTGCCGGGTTGCAGATCGCCAAGACGGCGAAGGGACTGGCCGCTTCGAGCGCTCTTGCGGCAGCGCTTCCCTCGTCTCCACCGGCCGAACCGGTGGGCCCCGACGCGGCCGCCCTCAAGGCACAGGATCGTGTGCTGAAGGCCGGCGGCAAGCTTTCCGACCCGGAAAAATTCAAGCGCGAGGAGCATCCATTCGATACCTACCAACGGCTGAAGGAATTCGGCGCGCGCAACGAATACCCCAAGCCGCCGGACAATTTTCGCTGGCGCTTCTTCGGGTTGTTCTATGTGGCGCCAAATCAGAACGCCTACATGTGCCGGTTACGTATGCCGAACGGCATCCTGCGCGCCGCGCAATTGTCAGGGCTCGCCGATCTCGCAGAGCGATACGGCGGCGGTTACGCCCACGTTACCACCCGCGCCAATGTGCAGATCCGCGAGATCGAGGCGAAGAACGCCGTCGCCATGGTTGAGGCGATCCTCGACCTCGGACTTTGCTCGCGCGGTTCGGGCGCCGACAACATCCGTAACGTCACCGGCACACCCACCGCCGGCATCGATCCGCAAGAACTGATCGACACGCGCCCCTATGCGCGAGAATGGCACTTCCACATTCTCAACGACCGCTCGCTCTACGGCCTGCCGCGCAAGTTCAACACCGCTTTCGACGGCGCGGGCTGCGTGCCGGTGCTGGAAGACACCAACGACATCGGTTTTCAGGCCGTGGAGGTGAAGGACGGCTTCGCGTTGGAGTCCGGCGTTTGGTTCCGGCTATGCCTCGGCGGCCTGACCGGTCACAGGGATTTTGCGCACGACACCGGAATTGTGGTGAAACCCTCAGAAGCGACCAAGGTCGCCGATGCGGTCGTGCGCGTGTTCATCGATCACGGCAATCGTACCGACCGCACCAAAGCGCGGCTGAAATACGTGCTCGACAAGCTCGGCGTCGAAAAATTTCTCGGTCTTGTCGAAGAGAAACTGGGTCGCAAGCTAGATCGCACGGTGCCCGGCGCCCTGCTGCCGCGGCCACCCGTCGATCGCTTTGCGCATGTCGGCATTCATCCCCAGAAACAGGATCAGCTCAACTGGATCGGGGTTGTCGTTCCGGTCGGACGGCTGACTGTTGCGCAGATGCGCGGTCTGGCCGAGGTCGCCGGTGATTTCGGCGACGGCGATGTCCGTCTCACGGTCTGGCAGAACCTGCTGATCTCGGGCGTAGCAACCGCGAATCTCGATGCCGCCCGGGAAAAGATCGAGGCTTTGGGCTTGGCGATTTCGACCAATCCGATTCGCGCCGGTCTGGTCGCCTGCACCGGCAACACGGGGTGCAAGTTCGCCGCCTCCGACACCAAACGCCACGCCGAGGAGATCGCACGCTGGTGCGAGGCGCGGGTCGCTCTCGATGGACCGGTCAACATCCACCTCACCGGTTGTCATCATTCCTGCGCGCAGCATTTCATCAGCGAGATCGGCCTCCTGGCGTGCAAGGTGCAGACCTCCGACGACGGCGATGCAGTCGAGGGCTACCACGTCTTCGTCGGCGGCGGCTTCGGTCCGCATGCGGCGCTCGGTCGCGAGCTTTATCGCGACGTCAAGGCGGAGGGCGCGCCGAAGACCGTGGAACGCATGCTTAAGGCCTATCTCGCGCACCGCGCGACGCGCGAGGAGACATTCATCACCTTCGCGCGCCGCCATGACATCGATGCGCTAAAAGCCCTGGTTGAGGCGCAGGCGGTGGAATGAGCATCACCCACCGCCCCCCCATCCCCTCGCTCATTCCGGAAACCGCGCCGTTTTCTCCGGAGCAGCGAAGCTGGCTCAACGGGCTGTTTGCCGGCCTGATCTCGCTGGAGGAGAGCGTGACGCCGCTGTCATCCGAGCGGACGGCGGCGCTCTTGCCCGATCTTCTCGGCAAGCCAGCGACGGACGAGACCGACGACGGTGCGCCCTGGCACGACCAGACCATCCCGCTCGCCGACCGCATGAAGCTCGCGGAGGGCCGGCCCTTGCGGCGGCGGATGATGGCGGCGATGGCGCAGCAGGACTGCGGCCAATGCGGCTACAACTGTCATGACTATTCCGAGGCGCTGTTTGCCAGGAAGGAACAGCGACTGAATCTTTGCGTGCCGGGCGGCAAGGAAACCGCGCGCATGCTCAAGCAGCTCTATGAGGAGTTCGGCGCAGCCTCACCCGCAGCTGCGCCAGTCGAGCCCGCTCCTGCCGCGCAGCCGAAAACGCCTGGCTATTCGCGCGATCATCCGGTGCCGGCCACATTCCTCTCGCGTACCCGGCTGAACAAGGCGGGATCACAGAAGGAAACCTGGCACATCGAGTTCGATCTCGGCAGCAGCGGTCTCAACTACACGGTCGGCGATTCCTTCGGCATCTACCCAGCGAATGACCCGGGCCTGGTCGACGCCGTTCTTCAGGCGCTCGATGCGCCGCCGGATTTCCCGATCGCCGATCGCACCCTGCGTGAGGTGCTGGTCGACGGCGTTTCCCTTTCGCCGGCGCCCGACATGCTGTTCAATCTGATCTCCTATCTCACCGGTGGCGAGCGGCGACAGAAGGCGAAGGAACTGGCGGCAGGACGCGACCCAGACGGCGATATGGCGACCCTCGACGTGCTCGCTGCGTTGCAGAAATTCCCCGGCATCAGACCCGACCCGGAAGCCTTCATCGAGGCACTCGACCCCTTGCAGCCTCGGGTCTATTCGATCTCCTGCTCGCCGAAATGCAATCGGGGACGCGTCGCGCTCACTGTCGACGCCGTTCGCTATGAGGCCGCCAAGCGCACACGCCTGGGAGTCGCCTCCACCTTCCTGGCGGATCGCATTGCCCCCGGCGATCGGATCAGGACCTATGTGCAGAGGGCGCAAGCCTTCGCGCTACCTGCGGATCCTGCGACGCCGATCATCATGATCGGGCCTGGCACCGGTATTGCGCCGTTTCGCGCCTTTCTTCAGGAGCGCCAGGCGACCAAGGCGCCCGGTCGTAATTGGCTGTTCTTCGGCCACCAGCGCAGCAACTATGATTTCTTCTACAAGGACGAGCTGCTTGCGATGCGCTCGGCCGGGTTGCTTACGCGACTGACACTCGCCTGGTCGCGCGACGCCGATCAGAAGATCTACGTCCAGCACCGAATGCGCGAGGTGGGACGCGACCTCTGGGCGTGGCTCGCGGACGGCGCGCATGTCTATGTGTGCGGCGATGCCCTGCGCATGGCCAAAGACGTCGAGGGCACGCTGGTCGACATCGTCGTAACCCACAGCGCACGCTCGCTCGAGGAGGCCGCGGCGTTTGTGACCACGCTCAAGAAGGCGGGTCGCTACCAGACCGATGTGTACTAGGAGACCATCGTGAGCGCGTCGCCTAAGCCTTCGGAGACGACGCCCGGACGCATCGAGCCGCTCGCGCGGCTTCCGGTCTTCCTCGCCCTTGACGGCAAGCGCGCAGTCGTCGCCGGCGGAACGGCGGCGGCGGCCTGGAAGGCGGAATTGCTTTCGGCGGCGGGCGCGAGTGTCGATGTCTATGCCGAGGATGTCTCGGACGAGATGACCCGGCTGGCCAACCAACCGCCGCGCGGGACCATCGTGATCCATCCGCGCGGCTGGCGGCCCGGCGATTTCCTCGGCGCGGCGGTCGCAATCGCAGCGTGCGATGGCGACCGCCAGGCACAGGCCTTCGTCGCGGCCGCACGCGCCGCCGGCGTGCCGGTCAATGTGGTCGACAAGCCTCGATTTTGCGATTTCTCCTTCGGGTCGATCGTAAACCGCTCGCCGTTGGTCATAGGCGTCTCCACCGACGGAGCGGCGCCGATATTCGCGCAGGCGATCCGCGCCAAGCTCGAGGCGTTGCTACCACGAGGCTTTGCCCGCTGGGCGGCAGCAGCCGCGCGTTGGCGTCCCACGCTGATGCAAGCTGGCCTTTCGTTCGCCGCGCGCCGCCGGTTTTGGCAGGTTTTTACGGCACATGCCGTATTACATCCTGAGCGCGAACCGGCCGCGAGCGACTTCGCGCGGTTCGTCTCCGAGGTTCGCGGACTAGGTGCCGCAGCCGAGGCAGCCTCCGTCATGTTGGTCGGCGCAGGCCCCGGCGATCCGGAATTGCTGACGCTGCGCGCCGTGCGGGCGCTGCAATCCGCCGACATCATCCTGTTCGACGATCTTGTTTCGGCCGGCATTCTCGATTTTGCCCGCCGCGAAGCGAAAAAGATGCTGGTTGGCAAGACCGCCGCTGCATGCCGGCAAGACGATATCAATACGCTGATGGTCAACCTGGCCAAGAGCGGCAAGCGCGTGGTCCGTCTTAGGGGTGGCGATCCTGGGATCTTCGGCCACGCTGGCGAGGAGATTGCAGCCTGCCGTGCAGCGGGAGTCGTGGTCGAGGTGGTCCCCGGAATTACGGCGGCGCAGGGTGCGGCCGCACGGCTCGCTCCGGCCTTCACCCACAGTGGCAAGACGCCGGACGATCAGCGGGTGCGCGCGATGAACCGATTCGTCTTCACATCGGCCAACTCACTGACAATGAATGGGCTGCCATCAAGCCCATGCTGCCGAACAAGCCGCGCGGCGGTTGCGCGTTAATGAGTGCACGCCTGGCCTGTAGTGTCTTTCGAATCCGAAGTTCGCAAACGCGGGTTGCCGTCTCATCATACGAACGTCGGCCTTGCCCACTCTCGTGTGGGACAATTCCCACCCAACCGCGTTTCTGGCACACGACGACCCCCGCCCCGCTTCGGCACCACGATAAGATATACATTTGTCGGAGGTTGGGACATTGCCCATAAGATTGCCCACCTCTAGAGTGGGACGCTTTGTGGTTGACGCAGGACCCGACCCTTGGTTCGCTAGAGAAACGGTTCCTGCGCACGGAAGCCGTCGGTTTCAAGCGCGGCGCGCGCAGGTTTTGGAGGAGAACGGCCGGGGCTTGGCGCCATGAACGCGCAGGAACTGCTGCAGGAAATCGCCGACTATTGCCGGCACAGCGGACTTGCGGAATCCACTTTCGGCCGCCGCGCTGTCAACGACGGCAAGCTCGCCCAACGGCTGCGCAATGGCGGCCGCATCACCACCGAAACACTCGATCGCATTCGCGAGTTCATGGAAAACAACCGGGCGGTGGCGCCGCGTGCCGCCGTCATCGAGCGCGCACGCGAGCCGCGTCCCGCTCCGGCTGCGCCGGCCCCAGCGCAACCGGGACCGCGCGATCCGCAGCGCAATTTCCGCTTCTTCGACAATCGGCAGAAGTACCTCCTCTTCGTCAGTACCTGCAGCGAAAAATGGGTGGTCGCGAGCCGCGTCGCGCTCGAACTCGCCAATGTCCATCCGCGCCCGCCAGCGCTGCGCGTGTTCGACGCCGGCGTCGGTGACGGCACTGTGCTGCTGCGGGTGCTGCGTGCGATGCACGACCGCTTTCCGACCATTCCGTTCTACGTGGTGGGCAAGGAGATCAGCCTCGAGGACGTGCGGCTTGCCTTGCAGAAGATGTCGGACCGCTTCTTCGAGCATCCGGCAACGGTCCTGGTGCTCACCAATCTCGCTTATGCCGACGCGCC
>DASQXF010000547.1:0-7783 GCA_035639895.1 Xanthobacteraceae bacterium | reverse complement strand
GCACCTCGAGATCGGCGACCCCGCAGCGGGCGAGCCGATACGGTTCGCCGAATAGCCCGCCGATAATCTCGAATTTTCGCACGTGCGGCGGGTAGGCGTAGACCATCGAGCCCATATAGTGCAGCGGATGGGTGCCTAGCGTGATCGCTGCGGGGAGCGATTGCCCCCGTTCCTCGGCGCGGCGATGGAATTCGTAGAGGCGCCGGCGCGAGTGCAACGAGACGCCGAGCCGGTTCTTGCCCTTGAGCATCAAGCGGTGGAATCCGGTCGTGTCGATCCCGGACGCCGGGTCGCGCGCGACGATCTGCCCGGCGGTGATGTAGGGCGCAGCGTCGACTTTGAACTGCAGCGGGATGGGCAATTTGGTCAGATCGACGTCGTCGCCTTCGAGCACCACCTCGTCCCACGCGCCGCGCTCGACGACTTCGCAGCGAATGTACTTTTGACAGCGCTCGCGGAACGCCGTCGGCAGATCCGCGGCTTCTACGCCGAGACACGCAGCCAAAAGCTTGCGATTGCCGGCAACGTTCGTGACAAGCGGCATGCCGCTGCCACGCACGTTCTCGAACATGATGACCGGGCTCTTGCCGGCATGATCCAGTTCGAACACCAAAGCCGTGGCATCGAAACGTAAGTCGATCGGCTCACGAACGCGCAGCAATTCATCCGGATATTCGGTTTCCACCAGCTGCAAGAAGCCGCGCAGGCTCTGATTGTCGCCGTTGAGGTTTCGTTTCACGAATTGTTCCCTGTTAAGCTCGGAGCTACGTCATCCTATAGGGCGTACCGCGCGGCAAAAAGACTGCGACATTAATCAAGCACCGCGGGCGAAGAATCGGCTTGAACAGATCGGCCAATTACGCTTGAACGCAGCAGACGCTTTCCGAGGGGAGTATCCATGAGACGTCAGCGCCTTCTACATGTTGCCGCAGCTGCCTTCGGGATCCTCGCCGCACCAGTGACTGCATCCGCACAAGCCTATCCGACGCGACCCATCCAAGTCATCGTTCCCTTTGCGGGCGGCAGCGCGAGCGACGTGGTCATGCGCATTCTGCTCGACCGCATGGCGAAGTCCATCGGGCAGCCATTCATCGTCGACAACCGGCCGGGCGCAGGCGGCAATATCGGCACCAGCGCGGCAACCAAAGCGACGCCCGACGGCTACACGCTAGTGATGGGCTCGACCGGTCCGATGGCCGCCAACAGAACGCTTTACCGCGATCTCGGCTACGACCCGGACAAGGATTTGGAGCCGATCTCGCTGTTTGCGTATTTCCCCATTCTGGTCGTGGTCAGCTCGAAGCTGCCGGTGAAATCGCTGGACGAATTCGTCGCCTATGCCAAGACGCGCCCGAAGCAGCTCAACTACGGCTCCGTCGGCATCGGCAGCTCGCAACACCTTTCCGGGGTCTATTTTGACCAGGTCACCGGACTTGAGCTGACGCACGTACCCTACCGCAATATCGGGCAATACGTGCCTGATCTGATCGCGGGCACGGTGCCTGTGGGATTCCAGTGGCTGCCGAACGTCAGCGCGCCGCTGCAGAGCGGGGACGCGAGGGCGCTCGCCGTCGCGGCTAGCAAGCGCATGACCGCGCTTCCCGACGTTCCTACGGCGGCGGAAGCCGGAATTAAGAATTACGAGTCGTCCGGTTGGCTCGCGCTATTGGCGCCGCACGGAACGCCAAAGCCGATTATCGCGAAACTCAATGAGGAGCTGGTTGCGGCGGTCAAGGATCCGCAGGTCGCCCATAAGATCGTAGAGCAGGGAGCGGAAGGCACCTCGACCACGCCCGAGGGGCTCGGCAAGTTCATCACCTCAGAAGCCGCCAAATGGCGCGAGATCATCGTCAAGGCCGGCATCCCTCCGATTCAATAGCGGCCTCTTCCGCCCATTCCCGGGGGTTGCTCAGCCGACGATCAGCCATGCGGCGGCCAGCCTAAGGGGTGCGCGGCCTGCACGAGCTTGGCGATCGAGAGGATGCGCGGCTCCTCGAATCGCGGCGCAACGATCTGCAGGCCGACCGGCAGCCCATCGCTGGTTTTGCCGGCGGGAACGCTGCCGGCGGGGAGGCTCACCAACGTGATCAGGAAGGCCGGCGCGATCCAATCGACGTAGTTGTCGAGCTTTCGTCCGTTAATCTCGTTCGGAAAATTCATCTCGACCGGATAGGGCTTCACCGGCGCCGCGGGCGTCAGCAGAATATCGAAGCGCTCGAACAATTCGCGGAACCGATGAAACACCTGCGCTCGCTGGTGTTCGGCGGCGGCAAACTCGAGCGCCGTGATCTTCATGCCGGCGAGGATATTACCTTTCAGGTTCTCGCCGAAGGCTTCGAGCTGCGTGAGGCGGGTGAACTGCCGTCCGACCATCCAGGCACCGCGCCAGGTCAGATAGGGATCGCGGCCGTCGGACGCGTCGAACGCGATCTCGTCGACGGCGGCCCCTGCATCCTGCAATCGCCGCGCCGCATGCCGGCAGATCGCATCGATCTCGGCATCAACCCCGATCCCGGCGATGTCCGAGGCATAGCCGATGCGCAAGCCACGCGCGTCCTCGCAGCGCTCGACCTCGGCAAGCGCACTCGGCCAGGGCGGCGCAACCGAAATAGGCGAAAGCGCGCTCAAGCCCACCATCGCATCGAGCATGAGCGCCGCGTCCTCGGCGGTGCGTGCCAGCGGGCCGTGCACTTGCCCCGGATCCCAAAGAAGCGGCGCCGGATGATTTGGGATCAGGCCCGGCGTGGGCCGTATTCCGACGATGCCGCAGAACGCCGCCGGAATTCGGATCGAGCCGCCGAAATCGGTCCCCTGCGCAATCGGCACCATGCCCGTGGCGACCGCCACCGCCGACCCGCCGGAGGAGCCGGCCGGGCTGAGCGCGCAATTCCAGGGATTGCGGGTTGCGCCGAACAGCGCGTTGACCGTGTTCGCGCCCGCAGCGAATTCCGGCGTGTTGGTCTTGCCGAGCAGGATCGCGCCGGCCGCCTTGAGCCTGCGGACCGCTTCGGCATCCTCGTCTGGGACGTGATCCTTGTAGAGCGGCGAGCCGAAGGTGGTGCGGATGCCGGCCGTGGGCGTGATGTCCTTGATCGCAACGGGAAGCCCAGCCAGCGGCTCGAGGGGCTCGCCACGCATGACCGCGCTTTCGCTCGCCCGCGCCTCCGCCTTTGCCTGATCGGCCACGAGCGTCACCATCGCATTGAGCTTCGGGTTTACGCGCGCAATCACGGCGAGATGCGCGTCCAGAACCTCGACGGGGCTCACCGCCCGCGTCTTGATCATGGCGGCGAGCTCGCGCGCGCTCCTTCGCGTCAAGCCTTCATCGGCCATCGAGCGCTACTTTCCCGACCAATGCACGAATTGACGCTCGACCAGCAGAAACATGAGGTTGAGGCCGTAGCCCAGCGCCCCGGCCGCGAAGATTGCAGCATACATGTCGGGCATGGCGAAGAGCTGCTGCGCCTCGAACACGCGCTGGCCGAGCCCGTCGGTCGAGCCGATGAACATCTCCGCCACCACCACGATCACGAGCGCGAGCGACACCCCATTGCGCAATCCGACGAACGTCTGCGGCAACGACTCGAGCAGCATCACGTCGGTGAGCACGCGGATGCGCGAGGCGCCCATCACCTTGGCGGCCAAGAGCCGCGTCTTGCGGGCGTTCATCACGCCATAGGCGACGTTGAACAGAATGACGAGTGCCGCACCGAATGCGGCGACCGAAATTTTGGTCTTGTCGCCGACCCCGAACAGCACCAGAAACAGCGGGAACATCGCTGAGGCGGGTGTGGAGCGGAAAAAATCGATAACGAATTCGACCGAGCGGTAGACCCTCTCGGAGGAGCCGAGCGCGATGCCGAGCGGAATGGCGATCGCCGCCGCGATCAGGATGGCGAGGATGGTGCGCTCCAAGGTGCGCATGAAATCGAAACCGAGCTGGCCCCCCGCCATTCCCTTCCATAACGCGCGGAAGGTATCGACCGGCGAGGGCAGCAGAACGGGATCGACGACCTGGTACCACACGGCCTGGTACCAGATGACGATGAGAGCAACGACCCCGATGATGGGAAGATAGGGATCGAAACGTATCGTCTTCATCCCTTGCGCACCTCCCGCTGGAAGACCTCGAGGCAGTGCGCTTTGACGCGGACGAAGTCGTGCTGCGACAGCGTCGCGTCGGTGCGCGGCCGCGCCGCGTCATAATGGACGTAGTCGGCGATGGACGCGGGACGGCGCGAGAGCAGCAGAATGCGATCAGCGAGGTAAACCGCCTCCTCGAGATCGTGCGAGACGAGCACCGTCGTCGTCCCGGTCTCGACGAAAATCCGCTGGAGCTGGTCGCGCATGAACAGCGTCATCTCGTAATCGAGCGCCGAGAACGGCTCGTCGAGAAACAGGATTTGCGGCTCGACGACCAGCGCCCGCATGATCGACACGAGCTGCTGCTGGCCGCCGGACAACTCGTAGGGGTAACGCTTGAGGTCGATCTTGACCCCGAGGCTCGCGACCATGCGCTCGGTACGCATGCGCCGCTCGGCCTTTGGGAGCTTCATCAACTTGAGCGGATATTGGATATTGTCGATCGCGCGCAGCCAAGGAAACAGCGCCTCGCGATAATTCTGGAACACGTAGCCGAACTTAATGTCGCGAAGAGGCTTGCCGTCGAACAGGATTTCTCCCGCATCAATCGGGATCAAGCCGGTGATCATGTTGATCAGCGTACTCTTGCCGCAGCCGTTCGGGCCGAAGATCGAGACAAGCTTCCCGCGCGGGATGTCGAGATCAAAGCGATCGTAGACGACGGCGTCGGGGAAATGCTTGGTGAGGCCGCGGACGGTGACGTGGGCAGACGCTGCAGCGGCACCGCCCTCGCCCATCGAGGCTCGACCCTGATGCGCTCGCGCGACCGAGCTTTCCCGCGCCACCACGACCCTCAGAACGTCTGCAGATATTTGGTCACGTCCACCTTCTCGGGCAGCGTGCCGGTTTGAACCGAGAAGTCGATAAACTTCTGATAGTCAGCCTTGTCCTTGGCGGTCAGATCCTTGGCCATGAAATACCGGATCATTGGCACCGTATCGATGACATCGTCAGGCGTGAACGTATTCTTGAGCAGGTGCTTGCGTGCCTCCTGCGGATTGGAGTTGATGAGTTCGACCGCCTTGGCCCAAGCCGCCGCATAGCGCTTGGCGACATCCGGCCGGCCCTTGATGAAGTCGGAGGTGAGCGCGCAGCCGGCAACGAACGCGTTGGCATCGGGATCGCCCAGCACGTAACGGGCGATGACGCCAGCTTCAATGGTGGTAGCGACGCCCATTTTGCGCATGGTGGAGGCGTTGGGCTCGAGCGTATAGCCGGCGTCAAAGGTGCCGGCCTGCATCACATTGACGTGTTGGCCCATGTCGAGCTGGTCGATGGTGTAATCGCCTTCCTTCAAGCCCGCGGCGGCCAATGCCGCTTTCGCCATGGTCACGTTGGCGGGTCCGGGCGCAGACATGATCTTGGCGCCCTTGAGATCCTTGAGCGAGGTCGCGGGGAAGCCCTTGCGGACGACGAACTGCTCCATCTGGTAGGTCCGGTTCTGGCTGTTGACCGAAATGTACATGGCGACGCCCGGCTTCTTGATGTTGGCGTTCATGCCTTCGATCGTCACCAGCACCGCGGAAGCGTCGATCTGGTTGGTGATCATCGCCGCCACGTTGGGCGGACCGCCGATCAGCCGCACCATTTCCGGTTCGATGTTCTGCTCCTTGAAGAATCCGCGCTCGACTGCCACGAAATAAGGAAGCGACGAGCTCACCGGAAAGACGCCGACTTTGACCTTGTCCTGGGCCGCCACCGGCACAGCCAGCGCGACGAGCGCGGCGAGCGCGGACACAAGCTGCCGTAGCGCATATGTTCTCATCGAACCGTCTCCCTCTCTTTGGCGCGGCGTCACTGCCTGCAAGCAAGCCTCGTGCCGCCAGCCCTAGTCTCCCGCATCGATGATGGCAATGACCGGCCCCCCGCCGTGCGGGCCCTGATGCATGGCGTCGACGGATACGAACACGGCCGGATCGCCGATCGCTGCGGCCGCCACGCCACCGACCGCGGCCTTGGCGTGGCGGTGATGGTGCACGTCGGAATCGTCGAGCATGATCTGGCGGCGTCCGCGCAACGTGCCGCGCCGGTCGGCTTCGCACTTAATGAAGCAGTTCACCAGCCGGCCCTCGAGATCCTCGGCGCGCGGACGCGCAGGCAGCTCTAACCCAGCATTGCGGATGGCTTCATAAATGCCGTCGAAATCGAGCGCATCCCGCATCAGCGCGTGCCCGATACGATAGCGCCCGCCCACACCAGACTTGTTCCCGAGCAATACGACTTGCGCCCGCGTGAGCTCGACCCCCGAGGAGCACGACGAGACGGAGGAGTAAAGGTCGAGATCTCTGCAGATTTGTTCCGCGCGCGGCGGCTTGACCTCGCCGAGCGCGAGCGCGATGCCCAGCGCGGCGGTCCCATTCGAAATGCCCATCGAGTCATGCACCTCGCAGGCGACATGCTGGCCGCGGGCCTCCGCATCGCGGACGGATTCGATGGTGAGCAGTGGCGTCTTGGTCTGCACGTAATGCACGTCCTTCGGATCGTCGATGCCTGCGTCGCGCATCGCCCCTTTGACCGCGTCCGCGACCTTCTCCACCATCGCCGGCCGGCCGATATCTTCGGGCAAGAGCTCGGCGCTCATCGCGGTTCCAATGGCTAGGCGCGACTTCGATGAAGGGCCGGCCTTGCCGTTCCTGGCGAATACGGTCGCGTGCGGGGTGATGACGCCATCGCAGCCGCCCGACCAGACCATCGGGATAGCGGCGATCTCCGCTCCGCTGCGCTTGCCGTGTTTCTCCAGCACCCGGCGAAAGGCCTGGTCGGCGAGGATGCGCGTGAAGTCGTTGACGCCGCCATTGCCCTCGGTCTTGCCGATGACGGCGATCACCTCGTCCGCGGCGAACTGCCCGCGCGCGATGCATGCCTCGAACCCCGAGGCGTCCTGCACGCTCTTGAGCTCAACCTTTGCGACTTCGACTGCCATCAGGATCCCTATGTTGCCTTGCGCATGCGCGGCGCGCATTCGCCCCGTACCATCCTTTCGTAGCCCGGCCCGCGGTCGATCATCGGCAGCGGGCCAGCCCGTCGCGCGCGCAGGTCAGAGCGCAGCTTCGCCGTCGCGGCAGGATCGACATCATAGCTGTCTGGGCGGACCTGAAGGACGACCCCATAGTCATCCCGGGCGGCGCGAAGCGACACGCGGCCCTCTGTCACATCGCGCGCGACCAGTTCCACTTCGCGCTCGAGCGGATCGCCCCAGCCGCCGCCCCCGGTCGTGACCACGCGCACCACCTGCCCCGCCAGCACCGGTTCGCCGTCGACGAGCCCGCCGAGGTCGCGCGGCGTACCTTCGACGTCGACCGTGACGCAGAATGGCTGTCCGGCCGCACCGCCGTTGACGCCGTAGCAGCCGAGCCGCACCCGGTCGGCGGTGACGATGGTGCGGCAATCAACCAGCGCCCGGTAATCCTTCTCATATCCGAGCCCGCCCCGCCGCTTGCCGGCACCGCCGGAATCCGTCCGCAACGCCAGCTTCTCGACTAGCAGGGGAAAGCGCGTCTCGGTGAATTCGGCCGGTTGATTACGCGAGTCCGGTACGATGTGGATGGCGTCGCTTCCGTCCGCGTAATGGCGGCCGCCGGAGCCGCCGCCCAGCACCTCGCGCGAGAGAAACGGCCGGCCCTCGGCATCGTAGCCGAAG
>DASQXF010000546.1:0-3738 GCA_035639895.1 Xanthobacteraceae bacterium | reverse complement strand
TCGCGCCGGCGGACAACCGCAACGCCGCGGCAAAAGACCAACATGATCTCACGAAGCTATGTGATGAGAAAACGTCGGGCACTACCGACCTGCCGATCGGTCGCATCGCCCAGGTGGTCCAGCCTACGCCGGCGCAGCGGCCCGCCCTCGACGAATTGAAGGATGCATCCGTCAAGGCGGCAGAACAACTCAATACCGGGTGCCCGGCCTATCAAATGCTAACCCCGACCGGTCGGATCGAGGCTATGGAGAAGCGACTGGAGGCGGCGCTCGGCGCAGTGAAGACCATGCGGCCCGCGCTCACGAAATTCTACGATTCGCTGGGCGACGAACAGAAGGCGCGCTTTAATTCGCTACGTTCGGTGTCCCGGCAAACGGGGTAATCGTCAGAAGGACAGCCAACGCAAGAGTAGCCGAAAGGCTACATAGATGCTGGTCGCTTAATTAGCGATGGTTGGGAATTGCCTCCGACTCTCCACAGACGTAGTCCCACCGGTGCCAGGACCAAGGTCATCAAGAAGGTCAGATGCCCACTCGGCGTAGCATCAATGATCCTGCCGGGATCGGGTGTATCGGCCAGCCATGTCCGATGTCGCTAATGCATCAATCCGGGGTACAAATGCGGCGTGCCGATTACGGAGGACTGCCATGAATGTTTCAGATCAGTCGGCGTTTGGAGCAGCGGCCGGTCTTCCTGGTTTCGTTCGCGGCTATATGTCCGGTTTCGGCAATACCTTCGAGACCGAGGCGCTTGCCGGCGCGCTGCCGATCGGGCGCAATTCGCCGCAAAGAGTCAAATACGGTCTTTATGCCGAGCAACTGTCCGGCTCGCCGTTCACCGCGCCGCAGGACACCAACCAGCGTTCCTGGCTTTACCGGATCCGTCCCACGGTCAAGCATTCGGCGCGCTATCGCAAGATCGACAAAGGCCTCATGCGTACCGCGCCAGCGGCGCGCGAGGAGAGCGATCTGCCGATCGGGCAATTGCGGTGGGGACCGATCCCAATCCCGGACGAGAAGCTGACCTTCGTCAGCGGACTTCGCACCATGACGACCGCCGGTGACGCCGAGACGCGCTCAGGTATGGCGGCGCACATGCTGCTCGTGACCGAATCGATGCGTAACGAGTATTTCTTCAACGCCGACGGCGAGCTGTTGATCGTCGCGCAACAAAACAAGCTGCGCTTCCGCACCGAGTTCGGCGTCATCGACATCGAGCCCGGCGAGATCTGCGTGATCCAGCGCGGCATGATCTTCAGCGTCGAGCTCATCGGCGGGCCCGCGCGCGCCTATGTCTGCGAAAACTATGGCGGCGCGTTCACTCTTCCCTACCGCGGTCCGATCGGCGCGAATTGTCTTGCCAACGCGCGCGACTTCCTCACCCCTGTCGCCGCCTACGAAGACAGGGAGGAGCCCTCCACCTTGTTCGTGAAATGGGGCGGCGAGCTCTACGCCACCGAGATCGGCCAGTCGCCGCTCGACGTGGTCGCCTGGCATGGCAATTACGTGCCCTACAGATACGATCTGCGACGTTTCTCGCCAGTGGGCGCGTTGCTGTTCGACCACCCCGATCCGTCAATCTTCACGGTCATGACGGCGCCATCGGAGACGCCGGGCACCGCCAATGTCGATTTCGTCATTTTCCCGGAGCGCTGGCAGGTTGCGGAAAACACCTTCCGGCCGCCCTGGTATCACCGCAACCTCATGTCGGAGTTCATGGGTCTGATCTACGGCGTCTACGACGCCAAGCCCCAGGGCTTCGCGCCTGGCGGCATCTCCTTGCACAATTGCATGCTGCCGCACGGACCGGATGCGGACGCTTTCGAGCACGCGAGCAACAGCGAACTCAAGCCGACGAAGCTCACCGACACGCTCGCTTTCATGTTTGAGACGCGCTTCCCGCAGCGCCTGACGAAATACGCCGCCGGCCTCAAGGAGCGGCAAGACGACTACATCGACTGCTGGAAGGGCCTGCGCAGGAACTTCGACCCGAAACGCAAGCCGTAAGCCGCACCAATCGGGCAGCGTTTCCCAAGGCAGCGCTTTTGCGCAACGACCGCGCCCCTCCTCGAGGGCAACGCCTCAATCGAGCTGGATGTTGGCGGCGCGAATCACCTCAGCCCATTTGGCTGCTTCCTTGCCCATGTGGTCAGCCATCTCCTTGGGCGAACTCTGTAACAACTCGGCGCCGGCGTCGGTTACTTTTTGGCGCACAACCGGGTCCGCGACGGCCGCAACATAAGTGTCGCGCAACTTGGCGATGACGGCATCGGGTGTCTTCGCCGGGACCACGAAGCCTTGCCAAGGCCAAGCCTCGAACCCGGCAAGCCCGGGTACGGCCGCGACCGGCGGAACACCAGGCAGCTCCGGCCGGGGCGTCAGCGCGGCAACCCCCAGCACCTTCAGGGTGCCGGCCGCGATATGCGAGCGCGCTGTGGCATAGTCGACGAACATCACATGCACGTCGCCGCCGAGAAGGCCCTGAACGGCGGGGCCGGCGCCGCGATACGGC
Organism: Xanthobacteraceae bacterium; assembly: GCA_035639895.1. Lineage (GTDB taxonomy): Bacteria > Pseudomonadota > Alphaproteobacteria > Rhizobiales > Xanthobacteraceae > VAZQ01. The sequence goes on along the minus strand of DASQXF010000546.1, from coordinate 1,226 downwards.
ACCTCGTTGAGCTTGATGCCGGCTGCCTGCTGGAACAGGACAGCAGCAAGATGAAACGGGTTACCCACGCCGGCGTGCGCGATATCGATCTTGCCCGGCTGGCTCTTGGCCTGGTCGATCAGCTCAGCCACGGAATTGACCTTGAGCTTGTTGGGATTTGCAACCAGCACGGTCAGAAACCGGGCCGTGAGCGTCACCGGCGCGAAATCCCTCGCCGGATCGAAGGGGAGCTTCTTGTAAAGGCTGGGATTGGCGGCATAGGTCGCGACATCGCCGAGCAGCACGGTGTAGCCATCGGCCGGCGCTTTGGCGACGAAATCGGCTCCGAGATTGGTCGCCGCGCCCGGCTTGTTCTCGACTACGATGGCCTGGCCAATGACCTCGGACATTTTCTGCCCGACCAGCCGCGCGAAGAAGTCGGTTCCGCCGCCTGCGGGATAAGGCACGATCAGATGGATCGGCTTGGCCGGATAGTTTTGCCCGGAGGCGCTTTGGATCATCGTTACTGCGCCGATCGCGCTGATCGCGATGAGTACCGTCGTTCGAAATGACATCTCAGGCTCCTTATTGCCGGGCAGTCTCACTAAGAAATGGCACGAAACACTTGAAGTGAGGCGGATCGGCCGCGCGGAGTCTATCATGAACCTGCCGTCGTCGCGCCCGCGAGCACGAGGCGACACAATGCCACTCTCGAGTTGAATAGCTCACAAAGCCTGATGTTTCTTCGCTTATCGTTGCCGATTTCCGCGCTTGTGCTGCTGGCTTGCGTCGCGCTCGCCGCGCCGAAGCCGAGCACGCCGAAAGAATGTCCCGTGACCGAGCACAGCCTGGACGCCATCGAGGCTGCGATCGCGAAAGCCGCCTCATGCGAACAGTCGATGGACATCTTCCAGGCCTGCGCCTACGTGGCCAGCGGCGATGTGCCATTGGGGCAAGCGGTGGTCGGCAAATGCGAAGGCGATTTCCTGGGCAAGCTCAATACCAGCCAGAAGCGAACCTACGAGCAGGAGATCAAGCGCTGCTGGCGAAAATACCGGCGCGAAGCGGGTACCATGTATCGCTCCTTCGAGGCGATGTGCGCTGCCGGCGTGGCGCAGACCTATTCACGACGCGCAATGCGGGCAGGCGGCGCAAAACAGCACAAGTAGCCGGCCATTCCGTCGTCGGCTCGTGATACGCCCGGCAGCAACGATTGGACCATATTCCGATCAGATCGACAAAGCGAC
>DASQXF010000545.1:0-3198 GCA_035639895.1 Xanthobacteraceae bacterium | reverse complement strand
GACGGAAAAACCGTGCCAGGCGCACCAGGCGGCGATGTCGCCGCCCATGGCGCCCGCGCCGATGACGTGCACGCGGCGCGGCGACCAGTCGCCCTTGGCCAGGCCCTTGAGCTTTTCCCGCAGGAAAAACACGCGCACGAGGTTGCGCGAGGTGTCGCTGACGATGAGCCGCGCGAACGAGGCGATTTCCGCCCGTTGCATCTGCCCCGCGTTGCCGCCGTGCTTTTCCCAGAGGTCGATGAGCGCGTGCGGCGCCGGATAATGCGCGATCGGCGCCTTCTTCGCGGTTTCCGTGCGCATGCGCTTGGCGGCGAGCGCCCGCCCGTAATGGCTGTTGACGACTGCGCCGAAGAGGCCGCCGTGGCGTTCCTTGATGCGTCCCGTAACGGCGGCAATGGCGGCGGCCTGGACGTGCCGCTCGGGCACCACCGCGTCGACGAGGCCGAGCGACCTGGCGCGGGTCGCGCGCACGTTGCGCCCGGTCAGCATCATGGTCATGGCTTCGAGCGGATTGATCAGCCGCGGCAGGCGCACGGTGCCGCCGAGGCCAGGATGCAGGCCGAGCATGACCTCGGGGAAGCCGAGCCGCGCCTCGTCGACGGCGATGCGATAGTCGCAGGCGAGCGCGATCTCGAGCCCGCCGCCGAGGCAATAGCCGTGGATGACGGCGACGGTGGGGGCGCCGAGATTGTCGAGGCGGTCGACGACCGCGTTCGCTTCCATCAAACGCGCCTCGATCGCGGCGGTATCGGTCATGCCGCCGAATTCGTTGATGTCGGCGCCGGCGATGAAGCCCGCCGGCTTGGCGGAGCGCAGCACCACGCCCCTGGGCAGGCCGCGCTCGAGGTTCGCGAGCGCGTCGTTGAGCTCAGCGAGGACCTCTTCCGACAAGGTGTTGGCGCTCGCGTCCGGCTTGTCGAGCACGAGCCAGGCGATGTCGTCCTCGTCGCGCGCCAGCATCCAGTTGCGCCAGGCGGCGCTCGCGGCGGCGCGCGGCACCGGGCCGGCGAGCGGCCCCAGCTCGAGATTGCGCGGCGCGAGAACGTCCCAGACTTTACCCATCTACGACCCGATATCTTTTGGATTGGCAATCTGGAGCAGCGGACTCCGATACCCTCTCCCCTTGCGGGAGAGGGTGGACGCGAGCGAAGCGAGCGTCCGGGTGAGGGGTTCCCGCGCAACAAAGAAACCCCTCACCCGGCTCGCCCGCTCTCGCGGGCTCGCCACCCTCTCCCGCAAGGCTACGAGATTCACACATTTCCTAGGGTCCATCCGTGTTTGATGGCTTGGAAGCGAACGAGACCTTGGAGCATGACGATAGGTCCCGGCTTTCCATAGTAGCCGTTCCAGCCGCCCAGGCGTGCGAAGACCCAAGCGGCGAATGCAAGAGAGCCTTTGGAGTGCGGATTTTTTTGACGGACGGTTTTGCCTTCGAGGTCTTCCGAGATAGCTTCGAGAGCGGGGCGATCGTCGCCGTCAAAGGCGTCTTCGAGTGGGCGTTTACCGGCGCCGTCGCGCTCGCGCACGAGCTGCAACACGGTCACGGCAGCAATCAGGCTGGCGGCGACCAACTTCTCGAACGGCCCGTCTTCGGCTTGGCGCAGGGCTTCGACGTTGAAGCCTTGGGTCTTGAGCGTCCGGAACAGCTGTTCAATGGTCCAACGCTGGCGATAGAAGGCAACGATCCGGCGTGCGTCCGCAACGTCGCGCACGGCATGGGTGGTGAGCAGGCGCCAATGCGCGGCCTCAACGCCAGCCGGCGCATCGATCTCGCGTGCCTCCACCAGCGTCAGCGACACACTGCGCGGCAGAAGCGCGCCGGCGGCCGGGCTGCGATGTTTTGGCCGCGCGATCTCTACCGCGCAGACCCGCAAGGACAGAATTGCGGTGCGGGCGGGGCGGCCTGGAGCGGCGGGCAGATCGACTGTCATGCGGCCGGCTTCGGGCAGGTCCTCGCTCTTGGCGAACAGGTGCGATCCGTCCGCAAGCCGCCGGTCCTGGCCGACACGCACCAGCATTTCGACCGCGCGCGGCCTATCGGCAAAATCCTCGTAGATGTCACCTTCGCGATCGGTCACGACCGTGACACAAGCCGCTCCCGCCGCCGCAAGCTCGGCGGCACGCTCGGTCGCCTCGATCCAGCGTCGACTTTCCTTCTGTGCCAAGTCTCGTTCCCGGCGCTCGCTCCGCTGTCCGCCTTGGCGAATGAAGAAGCGAGCATCGACAAGCCCAAACAACGTGCCGTCGATCGCGTCGACCGCAATGACGGGATGCAACGCGACACCGAGCCCCTCAGCAGCGGTGCGAACCATGGTCGTGTCCTGAATGGCCAGCACGTGGCGGCCAGCTACGCGTTGGCACGTGCGCGCCGTCGCCGTCGCCACCATCTCGGCCACGTTCACCGCGGGATTGTGCAGAAAGCGCGTGAGCCTGATCTCGCCGGCTCGATTCTTACCCAGCCGACGTACCCGCACCCCGCTGCCACCCAGCTCCACCAAACGTGCGTGCAGGAATATCCCCCTTTTTCCAGGCGGCGGTCGCCAAACCGCCCCAGCGTCATCGCAGTCATCGCCTGCTCCTCAAACCGAATCATCTGGCCAAGGGAGTCAGGCTCCGATCCTCAAAGCAAGCTCAACCAAAGATGTGTGAATGTCGTAGGGTCAAGCCCGCGGGTGACGGAACAGGCCGAAGCGGTGTGTCATCGTCTCCATTGTTGAGGACGAGACGCAGGTTTTACGCCTCGCCCGCCGAGCATCGAACGAGATCACCGATAATGTATCGTGATCGTCGTGACCTGATTCCCGGCATGGCGATCGACAAATCCCAGAAAGGATGAGAGCAGTTTGCGCTCATCCTCGGCCGTCGCGGCGCGAACCTTGGCGGTGACGGTGTCGGAGTCGCCGCGGTTGAGGTCGAGCGTGCCCTTGAATTTCTTGTGCTTCCATCGCGCGGCGCGTTGCGTCTTGCGCCCGACCCGCACGTAGGTGCCGCGCCCGCTTTTGTGAATTGCGGCCTGCTTGTCGACCAGCGTGCCGTAGAGCTTGGTGCGCCCCCGTGGAACGATCTCGATGATTTTCATGAGTCCCCCCCCCTGCCAGCGCTTATTTGTGGGAAATATACAATGATGACGGCCACTAAGACCACCCGTGGGCCACTGAGATAAGGGCCGATGAACAGCGCCGCAGTGCCGCCCCATTC
>DASQXF010000544.1:0-8756 GCA_035639895.1 Xanthobacteraceae bacterium | reverse complement strand
CTTGGTGAGGACCTCGGGCGGCTCGCCGTTCGGCCCCGGCCGGCAGTCGCGCACGCCCCAAGCGCAGGAGGCCACCGGCTTCGGCGAGCCCTTCAACTCGACCAGGCACATACGGCAATTGCCCGCGATCGAGAGCCGCTCATGGAAGCAGAATCGCGGGATTTCCGCCCCCGCGGCCTCGCACGCCTGCAGCAACGTGTAGTCCGGTGGAACGTCGATCTCTTTCGCGTCGACGATTAGCTTGGTCACCGCTCGCGTCCTTTATCCGTCAAGCGCACCGTGCCGCTTTCCATAACTGTGCCGCCGGGAGGCTTTCCCAGCCGAAGGCGTCCTCGCTGGGCCCGTGCTGCCGCAAGTGCCGAAGTCGCTCGACCGCCTCTTGTACCGTCGGTCGATGTCCCGCCGGCACCCACCACATCACGAAGTAGCGTTCGTCCATCCGCTCGAACCACTCGTGGCGTTGGCCATAGAATCGTTTGTGCACCGTCTGCCAGACAAACCGTTCGAGCGCCTCAACGCTGTCCCAGACCGAGAGGTTGATTGCCATCCGCGGGTCGCCGTCGAACGGCCGCGTGTCGATGGCGCTTCCGCTATCATCCTGATAACGCCAGACAAATCCCGGGCTGCGCTCGGCCAAGCCGTTCACGAAGGCAAGATTGTCGACGAAGTCCGCGAGGCGCGGGTCGCCGATTTCATAGCGCAAGCGGCCGATATTGAGTTGGGCCAGATGGAGCGCTGTCATAGGCACCTCCTCTGCATTACTCCGCCGCAACCCGCACCGGTTCGGGATGCGGGTTTGCGCTGTATTCGTCGATGCGCCGCTCGATCTCGTGCCTGAAATGGCGCAGCAGGCCCTGCACCGGCCAGGCTGCACCGTCCCCGAACGCGCAGATGGTGTGGCCCTCGATCTGGGTCGTAACCTCCATGAGCATGTCGATCTCGCGCTTGTGCGCGCGGCCCTCCGCCATGCGGGTGAGCACCCGCCACATCCAGCCCATGCCCTCCCGGCAGGGCGTGCACTGACCGCAGCTCTCGTGCTTGTAGAAGTACGAGATACGGGCCATGGCGCGGACGATGTCGGTCGATTTGTCCATCACGATCACGGCGGCCGTGCCGAGTGCGGATTTGAATTCGCGGCAGCCGTCGAAATCCATGAGCAAATGCTCGCATTGGTGCGCCGGGATCAGCGGCATCGAGGAGCCGCCGGGAATGACGGCGAGCAAGTTATCCCAGCCGCCGCGCACGCCCCCGCAATGCCTATCGAGCAACTCGCGCAAGGGCACGCCCATGGCGTCTTCGACCGTGCACGGCTGCTCCACGTGGCCGGAAATGCAGAACAGTTTCGTGCCGGTATTGTTCGGCCGCCCGATGCTGGAGAACCAGTGGGCGCCGCGCCGCAAGATGTCCGGCACCACCGCGATCGACTCGACGTTATTGACCGTGGTCGGACGCCCGTAGACGCCGACATTGGCCGGGAACGGCGGTTTGAGGCGCGGCTGGCCCTTCTTGCCTTCGAGGCTTTCCAGGAGCGCCGTCTCCTCACCGCAGATGTAGGCGCCGGCGCCGTGGTGCACGATGATGTCGAAGGGGAAGCCGTGGATATTGTTCTTGCCGATGAGATTGGCCTCATAGGCTTGATCGATTGCAGCCTGAAGGCGCTCGCGCTCGCGCACGAATTCGCCGCGGATGTAGATGAAGCAGGTGTGCGCGCCCATGGCGAATCCGGCGATGAGGCAGCCTTCGACGAGGAGATGCGGGTCGTGCCGCATGATCTCGCGATCCTTGCAGGTGCCGGGCTCGGATTCGTCCGCGTTGACGACGAGATAATGGGGCCGCCCGTCGGACTGCTTGGGCATGAACGACCATTTGAGTCCGGTGGGGAAGCCTGCACCGCCGCGTCCGCGCAGGCCCGAGGCCTTCACCTCATTGATGATCCCGTCGCGCCCCTTCTCGAGGATGGCTTTCGTGCCGTCCCAAGCGCCGCGCGCCCGGGCGCCCTCGAGACCCCAGTCGTGAAGGCCGTAGAGATTGGTGAAGATGCGATCCTTGTCCTCGAGCATCAGGGCCGTCTCGATGAATCGCCCGTGGGAGGCTTCGGCGTCGCCGCTTCGCGTACATTCGCCGGCTCGCCCGGCTTTTTGGACTCGGCATCGCTCAACGCTGGCTCGCGCGGCTGCCCCCCATTGCCGCGCGCATAGAGCGCGGGATCGGTAAGCGTGGTGGGACCTGTGCTGGGCGCGGAAAGTTGCCGTGCGACCTGCGGGCCGGGCTTCACCGTTTTGCCGGCCACGAGGTCGTCCAAGATTTTGGTGAAGCTCTCCGGCGTAAGGTCTTCATAATAATCGTAATTGGCCTGCGGACCAGGCGCGTTCACGCTGATCTGCGCCATAGGCCCGTTCACGCAAGCGCCGAGGCATTCGACCTCGATCCAGGAGAGCTTGCCGTCGGCAGTCACCTCGAGCGGCTCGCCGATCTTGTCGTGGCAGAGCTTGATCAGCTTGTCGGCCCCGCGCAGGACGCAAGGCGTCGTGCCGCAGAGCTGGACATGGAAGCGGCCGACCGGCGCGAGATTGAACATCGTGTAAAAGGTCGCGACCTCGAGCGCGCGCATCTTCGGCATGCCGAGGAGATCGGCGGCGTGTTCGATCGCCTTTTGCGGGAGCCAGCCGCCAGCCTGCTCCTGCGCGCGCCAAAGCAGCGCGATGATTGCGGATTGCTGCCTGCCTTCCGGATATTTAGCGATCTCGCGTTTGGCCCAGTCGAGATTCTCGGCCGTGAAGGCGAAGCTTTTGGGCTGGATCGCGGGATCGGCGAGGCGACGCACGGCCATCAGCGATCGACCTCCCCGAACACGATGTCGAGCGAACCGAGGATCGCTGAGATGTCGGCCAGCATGTAGCCCCGGCAGAGGAAGTCCATGGCCTGAAGATGGGCGAAACCGGGCGCTCGGATCTTGCATCGGTAGGGTTTGTTGCCGCCGTCGGCGATGAGATAGACGCCGAACTCGCCCTTGGGCGCTTCGACCGCGGCGTAGACCTCGCCCGCAGGAACGTGAAAGCCCTCGGTATAAAGCTTGAAGTGGTGGATGAGCGCCTCCATGGAGCGCTTCATCTCGGCGCGCTTGGGCGGGGCGATCTTGTGATCCTCAAGCGCCACCGGCCCCTGGCCCTCTGCGGCACTGATCTTCTCCAGGCACTGTTTCATGATTTTGATCGACTGCCGCATCTCTTCCATGCGGATACAGTAGCGGTCGTAATTGTCGCCGTTCCTACCGATTGGAATGTCGAAATCGAGTTCGGAATAACATTCATACGGTTGCGCCTTGCGCAGATCCCATGCCGCGCCGGATCCGCGCACCATCACGCCGGAAAAGCCCCACGCCCAAGCGTCGGCCAGCGTAACCACGCCGATGTCGACGTTGCGTTGTTTGAAAATGCGGTTCTCGGTCAGCAGATCCTCGACGTCGTCGCAGATCTTGAGGAACGGGTCGCAAAACGCGGCGATGTCGTCGAAAAGCTTCGGCGGCAAATCTCGATGCACGCCGCCGACGCGGAAATAGGCGGCATGCAACCGGCTGCCCGAGGCGCGTTCATAGAAGCCCATGAGCTTTTCGCGCTCCTCGAAACCCCAGAGCGGAGGGGTGAGCGCGCCGACGTCCATGGCCTGCGTGGTCACGTTGAGAAGATGCGACAACAGCCGCCCGATCTCGCAATAGAGCACACGGATGAGCTGCCCCCGCTTCGGCACGGTGAGCCCGAGAAGCTTTTCCGCCGCGAGGCAGAACGCATGCTCCTGGTTCATCGGCGCGACGTAATCGAGCCGGTCGAAATAGGGGATTGCCTGCAGATACGTCTTGGCTTCGATCAGCTTCTCGGTGCCGCGGTGCAAGAGCCCGATATGCGGATCGATGCGTTCTATGATCTCGCCGTCGAGATCGAGCACCAAACGCAATACGCCGTGCGCCGCCGGGTGCTGCGGCCCGAAATTCATGGTGAAACTGCGCAGTTCCGTTTCGGGCGCCATCGCTAACCTTTTCCGTGCCCCGCCTTCTCGTCACCCGGCAGCGGGTAGTCAGGACCTTCCCACGGCGAGAGAAAGTCGAAGTTGCGGAATTCCTGGGTCAGCCTGACCGGCTCGTATACGACGCGCTTCTGTTCATCGTCGTAGCGCACCTCGACGAAACCGGTGAGAGGAAAATCCTTGCGCAGCGGATGGCCCTCGAAACCGTAATCCGTGAGCAGCCGGCGCATGTCGGGGTGACCGGTAAAGAGCACGCCATAAAGATCGTAGGTTTCGCGCTCGAACCAGTTGGCACCGGGAAACACACCGATGATCGAGGGCACCGGCGTCGCCTCGTTGGTCTCGACTTTGACGCGCACGCGCAGGTTCTGCTTGGGCGAGAGGAAATGATAGACGACGTCGAAGCGCCGCTCGCGGCCCGGCCAGTCGACCGCGGTGACGTCGATGATGCACCAGAACTGGCAGCGCTCATCGTCACGCAGGAAGCTGGCGATCTTGACGATGTCGCTGGCGAGTGCGTCGACCGTCAACTCGCCATTCGCAACCCGATAGCCGATGACCGAACCCGGGAGGGCGCCGGCGATGATCTCGCCGAGTTTGTCGAGCCTGTCGTCCATTGCGCGAAACCCATCAGCGCTCGATGGTGCCGGTGCGGCGGATCTTCTTCTGCAGCAGCAACACGCCGTACAGCAGCGCCTCGGCCGTGGGCGGACAGCCAGGCACGTAGATGTCGACCGGAACGATGCGGTCGCAGCCGCGCACGACCGAATAGGAATAGTGGTAGTAACCCCCGCCGTTGGCGCACGAGCCCATGGAAATGACGTAGCGCGGCTCCGGCATCTGGTCGTAGACCTTGCGTAGCGCGGGCGCCATCTTGTTGGTCAGCGTCCCGGCCACGATCATGACGTCGGACTGGCGCGGCGAGGCTCGCGGCGCGAACCCGAAGCGCTCCGCGTCGTAGCGCGGCATCGACATCTGCATCATCTCGATCGCGCAACAGGCCAGCCCGAAGGTCATCCACATGAGCGAGCCGGTGCGCGCCCAAATGATGAGATCGTCGGCGGTGGTGACGAGAAAGCCCTTATCGGCGAGCTCTCCGTTCAATCCGGCGAAGAACGCATCGTCCGCGCCCGCGCGCTTGCCCGTGCGCGGATCGACAATGCCCTTGGCAGGGGGGGCGATGACCCCCGTGCTCTCTAATCCCATTCAAGCGCTCCTTTGCGCCATTCATATATGAAGCCCACGGTCAGAACGCCAAGGAACACCATCATCGACCAGTAGCCGTAGAGACCGAGATCGCCCAACGTCACCGCCCAGGGGAACAGGAAGCTCATTTCGAGATCGAAAATGATGAAGAGGATCGCCACGAGGTAGAAGCGCACGTCGAACTTCATGCGGGCGTCATCGAAGGCATTGAACCCGCACTCGTAGGCGGAGAGCTTCTCCGGGTCGGGCGCCTTGTAGGCGACGAGGAACGGCACGATCAGAAGCGCAAGCCCGATTACGAGCGCAACCGCGATGAAGATCACGAGCGGAAGGTAGTCGAGCAATAGTTCATTCATCGGCGAGCTGACCTCCGACGTTCCGGCCCCGTACGGAAAGCCCGCCTGCAGCCAAAGTGCCGTAGGCGCTTGCGAAATCGCCCTCGGCCACAGATCGGATTCGTTCCAAGGATGGGCGCGCGAGGAGGCTTAGCGCAGTGCACAATGGGAGGCAAGCCGGCGGCTGCTCAGAACTCGCTTCCCGCGCAGCTCGAGCCGCACGCAACCATCCCGTCAGCAATTTTGAATGCGGCGGCTGCGTGCCGTGCTGCGCATGAGAACCTCTGGGCTTCGGCCCGGTCCTCGCGCTACGCTTCGCCGCAACAAATGTCAGTGCGCAGGGAGGCAGCGGCATGCAGCGGAAGGTAATGATTTCGTGCGCGGTCACCGGCTCGGCAGATACCCCCGGCCGCAACCCCGCAGTCCCGGTGACGCCCGAGCAGATCGCACAGTCCGCCATCGACGCGGCCAAGGCGGGCGCGGCCATCGTTCACGTCCACGTGCGCGATCCCAAGACCACGCGGCCCAGCATGGACATGTCCCTCTACAAAGAGGTCGTTGACCGGATCAGGGGAAGCGGGAGCGACGTCATCATCAATCTCACCACCGGGCCGGGGGCACGCTTCGTGCCGGCCGCCGACGATCCGCAAAAGCCGGGGCCGGGAAGCACGATGAAGACACCGGCGGAGCGCGTTCAACACATCGTCGCGCTCAAGCCCGAAATCTGCAGCCTCGACATGGGCAGCATGAATATGGGCCCCTACGTCTTCATCAACACGCCGACCCACCTCGAAGCCATGGCGGTTGCAATCCGCGATGCCGGCGTATTGCCGGAACTGGAAGTATTCGAGACCGGCCATCTGCTGCTTGCCAAGCGCCTGATCGAGAACGGCCACATCAAGCCGCCGGGTATGTTCCAAATCTGCCTCGGCATTTCCTGGGCGCAGCCCGCGACCACCGAGGCCATGACCTACATGCGAAGCCTGCTGCCCGCAGGTTCCCCGTGGTTTGCGTTCGGCATATCGTTGCACCAGTTCCCGATGGTCGCGCAGGCGGTTCTGCTTGGCGGCCACCCACGCGTGGGGCTCGAGGACAACATCTATCTCGAGAAAGGCAAGCTCGCGCCGAGCAACGCCGCGCTCGTGGAGAAGGCGGTCAAGATCGTCGAGGTGCTCGGCGACGTCGTCGCGACCCCCGCCGACGCACGCACCATGCTCGGGCTCAAAGCAGCGAACTAGGCGGGAGCGCATTCGCCCGCGGGGGGCTATGGCTTCTCGCCCAGTTTCTCGAGGTTGATGCCTTTCGTTTCAATGGCGTAGCGCCAAGTGACGAGCGCGCCCACCAGGCTGGTGCCGACCAAGATCAGGAGAAGAAGGTCGGTGCCGATATCCTTGAGCAGGATCGGAAACAGAAACGCCGTCAGCACCGCGCCGATTTTGGCAAACGAGGCCGCGAAACCGGCACCTGTGCCGCGGATCGAAGTCGGAAACACCTCGCCCGCGATCAAGTACGTCATCGCGTTCGGTCCGATATTGGTCATGAAGCTGAACAGCATGAAGCCGCCAAAGAGCAGCACGCCGGAGGCCGTTCCGCCGACGTGGAGCGACAGCGCCGCGAGCAGCAAGCCGACCGCGCATCCGATGAATCCGAGGATCTGAAGCCGGATGCGGCCGACGCGGTCGGCCAGCAGCACGGCAAACACGATTCCCACGATCAGCAGCACGTCGATGAACGCGGCGCCCTTCGTGGCCAGGATGTCGCTCTGAATGAGCTCGGCGGTGTTGCGGGGATGATCGATGCTGGCACCAATGATTGTCGCCAGGATGGTGGGCGTGAAAATTCCGATACCATAGGTGCCGAGGTCCTGCAGAAACCATGGCACGGAAGAAAGGATGGTCCGATCCAGATTTTTTCCCTGAAACAGCGCAAACCAAGGCGCCTTCCTCGGATGGTGGTGCGGATCGCGAGCTAGCGGGGAATGCAGAACGACTTCTTTCGGGTAGGGAGGATCGCGCAGCAGAAGCCGCTCGGTTGCCGCCTCCGCCTCTGCGACGCGGCCATGAAACATTAGCCACAGCGGGCTTTGTACGATGAAGAAACGGCCGATGATGACCGGAACGGCAAGCACGATCGTGCTGGCATACATCCAGCGCCAAGCGCCGAGATCGGGATTTTCAAACAGGATCAGGAATCCGACGGCCGTGCCGACCAAACCGCCTACCGCCTGAAACCCGAAAGCTGCCAACACCATGCGGCCGCGAATGCGACTCGGAATGCTTTCGGAAATGATCAAGTGGGCGGTCGGATAATCGCACCCGAGTGCAACCCCGATTCCCACCAGCGCTGCCACGACGATCAGGTACGATGGACTGAACGTCAGCACCGCGGTGAAGATGCCGAACAGCACCATCTCGACGATGAACATCTGCTTTCGGCCGTACCGATCGGCCAGGCCGCCGAACACCGTGGCGCCGACCAGGATGCCGAACAACGAGGACGCGGCCACGACGCCTTTCTCGCTCGCACCCAACGCGAACTCGCTGGCCATCAGCGGCAAGGCCACGCCGGTGGTGAAGACGACCATGCCTTCGAAAAACTTGCCGGCAGCGGCCAATCCCCAGATCAGCCACTGCATGTCGGTCAGGGGAGAAGAGCGAAGAGGCGTCGCGTCCGACCACACCGGGGTCTCATCGATGTAGTCCTGCACGGTCTTGCCGGATGCGCCAGTCGGTAACGGCGGCGTGCGATCCGAGGTCATGGCGGGAGGCCGCGAGAATTCACTCAATGGGAGCGCGGAGGAGGATCTGGGTGGGGGTGCAACCTAGAACCGCTCGTGACCGGCTTCAAGGCGCATTGGTGGCCTGCCCTCTCGCTGCCGCGTCCTACTCAGGACTCGGCACGCTCGGAGGGAGGATAACGCAACTATCGGCTTGCCTTCGCAATGACCAACGACAAACTGTAGCGCGCGTGTCGCCTGCGCGGGTTCAGCCCTCGCTTGTGTGACAGCGATCGATCCGAACCGCAGCCGGTACTCTCATGCAAGAGACAGCGGAATTGGCCCGTTACGCGGCGACGTGTCGTTACGAGGACATCCCGCCTGACGTCGCCGAACGCGCCAAGCAATGCATCACGGATACCATCGCGGCGGTCATGTTCGGCTATGACCTGCCCTGGAGTCGCATGATCGTCGCCTTT
>DASQXF010000543.1:0-5081 GCA_035639895.1 Xanthobacteraceae bacterium | reverse complement strand
ACCCACCGCATTATCCGCGACAACGTCCACCGCTCGCCGATGTACTCCGGGCAAATCGTGAGCAAAGGCCCGCGTTATTGCCCCTCAATCGAGGATAAGATCGTGCGCTTCGGCGAGCGCGACGGGCACCAGATTTTTCTTGAGCCCGAAGGTCTCGATGATCCAACCGTCTATCCGAACGGGATCTCGACATCGTTGCCGGAGGAGGTCCAGCGCGCGCTCATCGCCACCATTCCCGGGCTCAAAGACGCCAGCATGGTCCGGCCCGGCTATGCCATCGAGTACGATCACGTCGATCCCCGCGAACTCAAGCCAACGCTTGAGACCAAGCGCATGCCTGGCCTGTTCCTGGCGGGGCAAATCAACGGCACCACCGGCTACGAGGAAGCGGCTGCGCAGGGCTTGGTGGCGGGTCTGAATGCGGCTTCGCAGGCGGGTGGGGGAGGCGATATCACCTTCGACCGCGCCGAGGCCTATCTCGCTGTTATGATTGACGATTTGGTCACTCGGGGAGTGACCGAGCCATACCGAATGTTCACCTCCCGCGCGGAATATCGGCTCACGCTGCGCGCTGACAATGCCGACCAGCGCTTGACCGCCCGAGGGATTGCGATCGGCTGCGTGGGTGCAAAGCGCCGACGCCAGCATGAGACGAAAATGGCTACGCTCACTGTGGCTCGCGACTTCGCTCGCTCTGTTTCGCTGACCCCCAGCGAGGCGGATCGCTATGGGCTTGCGCTCAACAAGGATGGCCAGCGGCGCAGCGCCTTCGAGCTGCTATCGCACCCCAATATCGGGATGACAGAGCTCGCGACGATCTGGCCCCAATTTGGCGATTTGCCGTCGAAAATCGCCGAACAGCTCGCGATCGATGCGAAATACGACGTCTATCTCTCGCGCCAGGCCGCGGATATCGCGGCTTATCGGCGCGATGAGAGGTTGGAATTGCCGCAAGCATTGGATTATTCGCAGATCGGTGGGCTCTCGACTGAGGTTCGCCAAAGACTTAGCGCCGCGCGCCCTCGCACCATCAGCCAAGCCGCACGCATGGACGGCATCACACCAGCGGCGCTCACGCTTCTCGTCGCTCACCTCAAACGTAATGGCCGACGCCCGAAAGCTGCGGGTGGCGGAAACTGATGGCGCGAAGCCGCCGCCGACCCCTGCGCGATCACGAGAGCAGGAGGGAAGCGCGAGCCGCACAAGGCCCGCAGCCAGCGGGGGCCGCAGACCGCGCAAGGGCCCTGAGTCTGACCCCGGTTTCACGTGAAACATTGGAGCGGCTTGATCGATTTGTCGAACTACTGCTGACGTGGCAGCGGACGACGCACCTGATTGCACCATCCACAGTCCCGCATCTGTGGACGCGGCACATCGCTGATTCGCTGCAATTGCTTGATCTGGCGCCCGACGCGCATGTTTGGGTCGACGTTGGGGCAGGGGCCGGCTTTCCCGGCCTGGTGGTTGCCTGCGCGCTCGCGGGACGACCTGGCGCTCGTGTTCATCTCATTGAAAGTAATAGAAAAAAAGCCGCATTCCTGCGCGAGGCTCAACGGCAGACCGCGGTCCCGGCAAGCGTGCACGCCATTCGCATTGAGGAGTTCGCGGCGAGCTTCGAGGGCCCGGCCGATGTCGTCACAGCACGCGCGGTCGCTCCGCTCAAGTCATTGCTAGACAAGTGCTTTCCCCTTCTGGGGAAAAGCGGTGCAACGGGCTTGTTCCCCAAGGGGCAAAATGCAGAGCTTGAACTAAGAGACGTGCGCGAGTCGCCAATGATGCGGGCCTGGACCATGAACGCGACGCTTATGCCCAGCCGCACCGATCCGGCCGGGCGCATCGTCCTGATCCGCGATGTGGAGCAACGCAAGCCAACGCCGTAAAATTCCACCCGATTCGCGAGCGAGCGAGTCTGATGCTGGACCCAATGCCATGACCGATCATGCGGATTTGCCGGCGCTATCGGCGCCAGAATCGCCGCAGGTCATCGCGCTTGCGAGCCGCATTCCCAATGCCGCTCCCCCACGCGTGATTGCAATCGCCAACCAGAAAGGCGGCGTCGGCAAGACGACGACCGCGATCAATCTCGGCACTGCGCTGGCAGCCATCGGCGAACAAGTGCTGATCATCGATCTCGATCCACAGGGCAACGCTTCGACCGGGCTCGGAATCGATCGGCGCAGCCGGCGTCATTCGACCTACGACGTGTTGATGGGTGAGGCCACCTTGTTGGACGCGGTGTTAGCGACCGCCGTCCCACGCCTCGCGATCGCGCCTTCGACGCTCGATCTGTCGGGCCTCGAACTCGAAGTCGGCCAGCAACGCGACCGCGCGTTCCGACTGCGCGGCGCGCTTGCGCCGCTGCGCACCGAGACGGCGCGCGCGAGCGATTTCAGTTACGTGCTGATCGATTGTCCGCCGTCGCTCAACCTGCTCACCGTCAACGCCTTGGCCGCGGCGGATGCGATTCTGGTGCCGCTGCAATGTGAGTTCTTTGCGCTTGAAGGTCTCTCACAGCTTCTGCAGACCGTGCAGACCGTGAAGTCCACGCTCAATCCCGAGCTCATGATCCATGGCATCGTGCTCACGATGCACGACGCGCGCAACAACCTCTCCAACCAGGTTGTCGCCGACGTGCGCGCGAACAGCAAACACAAAGTCTACGACACGATCATTCCGCGCAACGTGCGCGTATCGGAAGCGCCGTCCTACGGCAAGCCGGTACTGGTCTACGATCTCAAATGCGTCGGCAGCGAAGCTTATCTGCGACTCGCGACCGAGATCATTCAGCGTGAGAAAGAACTGATCCCAAACCCGCCGACTACCGCGGGCATGGTTGGTTCGGATCAGCAACACGGCGCTGCGTAATTGCAAAAAAAGTCTGGAGGCACGGCAATGCCAGATGACGGCCGATCGCGATTGGGGCGCGGCCTCGCGGCGCTCATGGGCGATGTCGGCGCCGAAACGACGAGCGCACTCGAACGCGGGCGCACTCAACGCCGGGTCCCCATCGAATATCTCAGACCAAATCCTCGCAATCCTCGCCGCAACTATCCGGACGCCGAGTTGGATGAGCTTGCGGCATCGATCAAGGAGCGGGGCATCATCCAACCGGTGGTCGTGCGCTCGGTGCGTGGCGCGAAGGATGCCTACGAAATCATCGCTGGCGAGCGGCGTTGGCGGGCGGCGCAGCGCGCCGCGCTGCACGAAATTCCCATCGTGCCGCTCGAAGCCAGCGACAGCGAGGCGCTCGAACTTGCTATCATCGAGAACGTGCAGCGTAGCGACCTCAATCCGCTGGAAGAGGCCAATGGCTACCAGGCGCTGGCGAGCGAGTATGCTCACAGCCATGAGGACATCGCCAAAATTGTCGGCAAGAGTCGCGCCCACGTTACCAACACGCTGCGACTGTTGAAGCTGCCGGAGCCGGTCAAGGCTTACATCCATGCCGGCAAGATTACGGCCGGTGCGGCGCGCATGCTCGTTGGCGCGCCCGATCCGGAAGAGATGGCGCGCGAGATCGTCGATCGCGGCTTGAACGTTCGTCAGGTCGAGGCGCTTGCGAGGGACCGCGCGTCACGAACGGGTAAGGCAGCGAAGAAGCGCATCGCAAAAAGTGCCGATACGATTGCGCTCGAGCGGCGGGTGTCCGACGCGCTGGGCCTTGCCGTCGGCATCGATCATCGCGGTGAAGGCGGCGTGCTGCGAATCCATTATCGTAACCTTGATCAACTCGATAACGTGCTACGGCGGCTTGAAAAGAATTGATCCAGCCCGTTGAAGGCGTCATGCCCGCGCTCGTCGCGGGCATCCACGTCTTTTGTGGCCTCAATGAAGACGTGGATGGCCGGGTATAACCGCGTTCACGCGCGTCTTCGACCCGCTTCTGCCCGGCCATTGACGCGAGTATGTGGTTCGATATGAGCGGAACATCCTCTAAGACGACACGCTCGATTCCTTTCGCCGCGCGTCAACGGCAAGCGTGAGCAGCGCGCGCTGCGCAATCGGCTCGGCCATTGCGGATTGCTGGCGCGCCTCCAGCGCTGCCTCGGCGAGCTGCGCCATCGCGCGTTGCAGTCGTGCCGATGTCCAGATCCGCAGCGCAGATTCCACCGCGGGCTTGCGGCTGAAATGAACAAACGGCTGGATGCCGGCGGCTGCCTCACCCACCGAGGTGCCTTCATCGATCGAAAGCCTCGCTCTGTGCAATTGCGCTACGTGCCGCAGCGCCGCTCCGAGGATCGTGCCCGGTGCCGTGCCCGCGGTGCGTGCCTTGCCGAACTGGATTTCCAGTTCGCCGGTGCGCCCTGCAAACGCGGCATCGACCAAGCCATCGACCGCCAGGGTCGAGGCGTCGGCGACCACCGCCATGACGTCGTCCAGTTCCACGCGCGTCTTGCCCCGCGCGAAGAGCGCCACCTTGCGAATTTCATGGCGCGATGCGAGGCGATCGCCACCGAGCAATGGAACGAGAGCCGCGCGGGCCTCCGCTGAAATAGCGAGTCCCGCTTCGCGCATCTCATCATCGATGAGCCGCAGCAAATCTTTTTCAGCATCCGGGTAGCAAGGCAGCGCGACGGCGTTCTTGGCGCGCTCGCAGACGACGCGCAACGGCGCGTTGCGCCTGAGATCGCCGGCCTCGATGACGATCCGGCATTCCGATGGGGGATCTGCGATGAGAGCTTCGAGCGCAGGAGCAAAGTTGCGCGCACCAGCTTTCACCCAGACCGCGCGCCGGCCTCCGAACAATGGAATGGTGTTGGCCTCCTCGACGAGACGTGTGGGCTCGCCCGCGAGCTCGTCGCCGTCGAGCCGGGCGAGTTGAAATGGATCCTTGGGGTCGTCAACCGACGTGCGCACGAGCGCTTCTGCGCGCTCGCGCACCAACCCGGCATCGGGGCCAAAGACGAGCACAATCGGCCGATTGGGGCGAGCGAGGAATCTCTCGATGTCGGAGCCCTTCAGCGCCACCATGAAATCTCTAATGCTGTTACAAGGCGCCTCTAGTGCGCACGGCGAGCGTTTATCATCAGTCAGCCGCAGAACATAGCGCTCCCCATTTAATTGATGGGCTTGGAGGGCGT
>DASQXF010000542.1:0-10502 GCA_035639895.1 Xanthobacteraceae bacterium | reverse complement strand
GCGAACACCGCGCGCACGCCCGACTCCGCGAGGGCCTTGATGGCGGCATCCGTGTGGTCTGGCGTGTTGTGGATGTGCGACCAATCGAGAACGCAGGTCACCCCGCTGTCGATGGCACCCAGCGCGCTGAAGAGATCGCCGGCATAGACGTCGTCCGGCGTATATTTGGCGCCGAAGGTCCGCTGCACGACGGCACGGTAGTCGTCGAGCGATCCGTCGGGAAGCACGTTGCGCAGGATGCCCTGCCACATGTGGCGATGGGTATCCACGAAGCCCGGCATCACGATCATCCGCGAGGCGTCGATGACCTCTGAGTTGGGTGCGCTGATGTTTGGCTGCACGGCCGAAATCTTGCCGCCCTCGACCAGCACGTCGGCCTGTTCGAAGTCCCCGATGGTGCGATCGAGTGTGAGAACGCAGCCGCCCTTGATCAGGATCGGCCGCCCGGCCACAGGCGCGCCGCCCGGCTGCTGTGCGGAGGCCGTCTTCGCGCTCGCGCTGATCACGGTTGCAGCAGCGGCGCTCGCCGCGGTGCTGCAGACAAACTGACGGCGCGACAGCGCCGAACTGCATGCGCCACAAAAGCAGGACGCGTTCCCACTGCGCATATGCGTCATGGAATCCTCCCGGGAGTAGCGGTTCTTGGGAGCGAAGATGCTACTCCCGTTGAGGCAGCGCAGCCAGCGAGGACATCCGCGGATGACCCTTGCCGGCGTGGGTCACTGCCCACCGGGCAAGCGGCCGGCGGGACGGTCGGTGACGGTCGGTATTGCTATTGCGGTGCGATCCCGGCGTCCTTGAGGATTTTGCCGTAGCGCTCGGTATCGCTCTTGACGATGGCGTCGAATTCGCCGGGCGTGGTCGGTGCCGGGATCGAGCCTTGCGCGAGCAATTTCTCCTTCACGTCGGGCATCTCGAGAACTTTGGCGATATCCTGGCTCACCTTCGTGAGGATCGGCTGCGGCGTTCCTGCGGGCGCAAGCACGCCGAACCACGACTCGTATTTGTAGTTCGGTAATGTCTCTGCGACGGTCGGGACGTCGGGAAGTTGTGGCACGCGTTTGGCGGAATTGATGGCGATCGCCCTCACCTTTCCGGTGGCGCTCAGCTCCTGCGTGGCGGGGATGGGTGCAAAATACAGTTGCGCATCGTTGCGGATGACGGCGGTGGTGGCCTCCGGTGCACCCTTGTAGGGGACGTGCACGATGTTGATCTTGGCATCCTGCTTGAAGATTTCGGCGGAGAGATACGAAGTGCTGGCGACGCCTGCCGAGGAGAAGTTGAGCTGTCCCGGCCGCTCCTTCGCGAGCGCAATGAAGTCCTTGAGCGTCTTGGCCGCAAGCTCGGGAGGCACGATCGCGACCAGCGGTACCGACGCCACGCGGGAGACACCGGCGAAATCCTTCACCGGATCGAACTGAATGTTCCTGTTGATCGCGCCGGCGATCGTGTGCCCGTTCGAGGTCAGCATCAGCGTGTAACCGTCCGGCGGGCTCTTGGCGACGCCGGTGGTGCCGGGCAAACCGGGCCGGTTTTCGACGATCACCTGTTGCTTCCACAAATCCGCAAGCTTGTCCGCCAGAATGCGGGCGAGCCCATCGGTAATGCTGCCGGCGGAGAACGGAACGACGATACGGACGACCTGGTTGGGATAATTTTGCGCCGAGGCTCCGACCGACGTGCCGAGGAGCGAAAGCACCATCCCAGCCAAAACGAGCGATACTGCACGCAGCGACGTCATCACATTCCTCCACAATTGTCGGCGCACCCATACAATGAGTTGCAGCTTCCTGAAAAGCGATTAAAGCAGGAACTCGCGCGAGGCCATATGGGTAAAAACGCCACCATCTAGCACCTTCATGGAACCTGCGGTCGTGCAGGTTTTGTCGAAGAACTCCGGAGAGTGGAACGGATATGCGCACAGAAGAGGCTCGCCCCGTACGCCTTGAGGATTATCGCCCGCCCGATTGGCTGGTGGAAACGGTCGAACTCGACGTCTCGCTCGATTCCACGGCAACCCAGGTGCGCGCGGCGCTTACGCTGCGCCCCAACGGGAGGGCCCCGGCACCGCTCGTGCTCGATGGCGATGCGCTCCAACTGCGCGCGCTGAAGCTCGACGGCGCCGCACTGCCGCCGGAACAGTTCGTCGCGACGCCGGACCGCCTCACCATTGCGCAGCCGCCGCAGCGGCGGTTCCGCCTGGAGATTGAGACCGTTGTTGATCCCTCGGCCAACACGCAGCTCTCGGGCCTCTATCGTTCGGGCGCGATCTACTGCACGCAATGCGAGGCCGAAGGCTTTCGCCGCATTACTTATTTCCCCGATCGTCCCGACGTGATGGCCGTCTATACCACCCGGATCGAGGCCGAGAAAGCCGAAGCGCCGGTGCTGCTCGCCAACGGCAATCTCGTGCGATCGGGCGACGTGCCGGGCACCACGCGGCATTTCGCGGTGTGGCACGACCCATTTCCCAAGCCGTCCTACCTCTTCGCGCTGGTCGGAGGCGATCTTGCTTGCGTTGAGGATCGCTTCCGCACCATGTCCGGGCGCGAGGTGACGCTGCGTATCTATGCCGAGCACGGCAAGGAGCGGCGCTGCCTCTATGCCATGGATGCGCTCAAGCGCGCCATGCGCTGGGACGAGACCGCGTTCGGCCGCGAATACGATCTCGACATCTTCATGATCGTCGCCGTGTCGGACTTCAACATGGGCGCGATGGAGAACAAGGGCCTCAACATCTTCAACGATAAATACATATTGGCCTCGCCGGAAACCGCGACCGACATCGATTTCGAACGAATCGAAGCGGTCGTCGCCCACGAGTACTTTCACAACTGGACCGGTAACCGCATCACCTGCCGCGACTGGTTCCAGCTCTGCCTCAAAGAAGGGCTCACGGTTTTCCGTGATCAGGAGTTCTCCGCCGATCAGCGCTCGCGCGCGGTCGAGCGCATCGGCGATGTACGCGGCCTGCGCACCCACCAATTCGTCGAGGACGCAGGTCCGCTCGCGCATCCCGTGCGTCCTGCCCTCTACCGCGAGATCAACAATTTCTACACGGCGACCGTCTACGAGAAGGGGGCCGAGGTCGTGCGCATGCTGAAGGTGTTGCTCGGCCCGGAGAATTTCCGCAAGGGCATGGACCTCTATTTCAGCCGTCACGACGGCCAGGCGGCAACCGTCGAGCAGTTCGTGCAATGCTTCGCCGACGTATCGAGCGCCGACCTCACGCAATTCATGCTCTGGTACTCGCAGGCGGGCACCCCCGAGGTCGTCGCCACCGGCAGCTACGATGCTCGGGCGAAAAGCTATCGGCTCGAGGTCGCGCAGAGCGTCCCGCCGACGCCTGGTCAGCCGAGTAAGCAGCCGATGGTCATTCCGCTTGCCGTCGGTCTTGTCGGCCGCGCGGGGCGCGATTTGCCGCTCACGCTCGACGACGGACGGACGGTCGAGCGCGGCGTGCTCACCTTGACCAAGGCTGTCGAGACGTTCGTGTTCGCGGATGTTGCCGAGCGGCCCGTGGCTTCACTCAATCGTGGATTTTCCGCGGCCATCAAGCTTTCGGTCAATCTTTCTGCCGACGACTTGCGCTTCCTCGCCGCGCACGATGTCGATCCATTCAATCGATGGCAGGCACTGCAGACGCTCGCGACGCGGCTGCTCGTCGACAATACCGCAGCCTTGCGCGCGAACCGACCGGCGCGTCACGACCCAGGCTTACTGGACGCGCTCGGTGCGACGCTGGCCGACGGCGCGCTCGAGCCTGCCTTTGTCGCGCTTGCACTGACCCTTCCGGCCGAGGCGGAGATCGCCCGCGAGATCGGTCACGACGTCGATCCCGATGCCGTGTTCGCCGCCCGCGCCGCATTGCGCGCGGCGCTCGGCGAGTATCTCGCCGGGCCGCTGTTCGATCATTATCGCCGGCTCTCTGAGGGTGGGCCGTATCGGCCGGATGCGGTCGGCGCGGGCCGGCGTATGCTACGCAATACCTGTCTCGATCTTCTGGTGGCAACGCACCGACCCGAGACCATTTCACTCGCGACCCGGCAGTACCAGGCAGCCGACAATATGACCGACCGGATAGCGGCGCTGTCGGCGCTGGCGCTTTGCGAGGTGCCCGAGCGCGCGGCCGCGCTCGACGATTTTTACGTCCGCTATGCCGACGATCCGCTCGTCGTCGACAAATGGCTCACGCTGCAGGCGACGATTCCGGAACCGGCAACGCTCGATCGCGTCAGGGCGCTCACCAACCATCGTGCGTTCTCGTTCGCCAATCCCAATCGCGTGCGCGCGCTGATCCATGCCTTTGCGCTGGCGAACCAGAAGGAATTCAATCGCGCTGACGGTGCCGGCTACGATTTCATCGTGCAGACGGTGCTGACGCTCGACCCGAAGAATCCGCAGCTTGCAGCGCGTTTGGTATCGGCCTTGAAGAACTGGCGCATGCTCGAGCCGATAAGGCGCGAGCATGCGGAAGCGGCCTTGCGGCGCGTCGCAACCGCGCCTTCGCTTTCGCGGGACGTCGACGACATCGTGCGACGCGCGCTTGCCGAGGCCTGACCCGCGGTCTTCAGCCCGCCCGCGTCTCCGATCGGCCGGCTCGGCACGAAACATGAACGCGAATTCGCTGGTCCTGAGGCGAAAGGTCTTTTGAATCAAAGATAAAAGTCCGGATTCATCAATCTTGCAAATTCGTTAATTGCCCCCTCGACAAATCGCCATCTTTCGATTCCAATCGAAAGTGATTCGGAGAGATGCGGCACATCCTTCCGATGAAGGTGTTAGGGGATCCGAACGGAGGCGAGGCATGGCGCGCGCCGAAGTTGCGAGCGCGTCCGTTAGTTCTGATTCAATCAAGGGACTAGCTCAGTCGATCGCAAAGCCGGCATATCGGCGGCTACTCACCGCCGAGCCGGCTTTGCGACGCGCCGTCCCGGCGCTGATCATCGCATTTCTGCTGACGATTTGCGTCGGTGCGATCGTGCAGGTTCTGGATCATCGTCGGCAAGCGATCAGCGAAATCGTCAAGCAGATCGAAGGCAGCGCCGATTTCCTGGTCGAGCGCCTGCAGCGGCTGGAACAACCGAAGGGTGACAAGCCCGATCGCCGGCTGCAGAGCGAACTCGAGCGCACGATGCCGTCGTGGGGGCGCGCGCCCGGCCGCCAAGTACTCGTCACCAACTCCGACGGCGTTATTGTTGCCGGCATCCGCCACGAGCTCGTCAGCAATGCCGACGGTACGACTGGCGCGAGCGCGCCGCTCGAGGCCGGGATGATCGGACGCCGGCTGATCGACGTGCTCGGCCCCACCCAGCCGCTGACCACGTTCGGCGCGGTCGCGGGTGTGTTGGAAATTCCGCTCGCTGACGGCAGCCTCGCCTATGGCACGGTGCGCAGCCTTTGGTTGGACGGCGAGCTTGCAATCGTCCATGGGCGCGCCGATGCGCTGGCACCGTGGGCTTCCGACACGGCGCTGACCGTCACGCTTTCCGCCACCACCGGCTTCGTGGTGCTCATTCTCGGCTTCGCCTTTCACTGGCAGGCAACCCGCGCACGGGAGGCCGATCAGATCTATGAGACGGTCCGCTCGCGCATCGATACGGCACTTAACCGCGGCCGTTGCGGACTGTGGGATTGGGATCTCGCCCGCGGCCGCGTGTTCTGGTCCCATTCCATGTTTGCGATCTTGGGCCTCCGGCCACGCGACACACTGTTGAGCTTCGGCGAGGTCAACGCGCTGGTCCACCCGGAAGACATCGATCTCTACGGACTCGCCGCCCAACTCGCCGACGCCAGTGCGACCTTGGTCGATCACGCCTTCCGGATGCGCCATGCCAACGGCAATTGGGTGTGGCTGCGCGCCCGCTGCGAGCTGGTCCAGCAATCCGGCGATGGCGGGCCGCATCTGATTGGCATTGCCGTCGACATCACGGAACAGAAGACATTGGTGGAGCGCACCGTGGAGGCGGATTTGCGCTTGCGCGACGCCATCGAGACTATCCCCGAGGCATTCGTGGTCTGGGACGCGCAGAACCGCCTCGTCTTGTGCAACTCGAATTTCCAGGAGCTCCACAACCTGCCGGACGAGGCGATCAAAGCCGGAGCCTCATACGAGTCGGTCGTGGCGGCCGGGCGCAAGCCGGTCGTGCGCTCGAAAGTCACCAGCGAAGGGCAGAGCCCGGGCGCCCGTACCTTCGAAGCTCAGCTCGACGACGGACGCTGGCTGCACATCAGCGAGCGGCGCACCAAAGACGGCGGCTATGTCTCGGTCGGCACCGACATCACGAACATCAAGCGCCACGAAGAGAAACTGATGGAAAGCGAGAAGCGCCTGATGGCAACGGTTGCCGACTTGCGCCACTCGCAACAGAAGCTGGAGCGGCAAGCCGAGGAGGTCGCCGATCTCGCCGAGAAATATGCCGAGGAAAAGACCCGCGCCGAGGAAGCAAGCCAAGCCAAATCCAAGTTCCTCGCCAACATGAGCCACGAACTGCGGACCCCGCTCAACGCCATCATCGGGTTCTCCGAGATCATGGAATCCGGCATGTTCGGTCCGTTGGGCTCGGATAAGTATCGCGAATATTGCAGCGATATCCACCAAAGCGGCCAGTACCTGCTCGACGTCATCAATGACATCCTCGACATGTCCAAGATCGAGGCCGGGCGCATCAGGCTCGATGCCGAGCCGATCGAGCTGGAGCCTTTCCTCAACGACGCCATGCGCGTGGTGTCCGGACGCGCCAACGACAAGCGCCTCCAGCTCACGGCACGGATCGGCCGCGGCATCCGCTTGAGCGCGGACCACCGCCTGCTCAAACAGATTATGTTGAATCTCTTATCCAACGCGGTGAAATTCACGCCGGAAGGCGGCCGCGTCACCATTCGCGCGCGCAAGACGTCGGGCGGCTGGGTCAGCATCTCCATCGCCGATACCGGCATCGGCATTCCGGAGGAGGCGCTCGCGCGGCTGGGGCGGCCGTTCGAGCAAGTCGAGAGTCAGCTGACCAAGAGCCATCAGGGCTCGGGTCTGGGGCTCGCGATCGCGAAGTCGCTCACCGAGTTGCATCATGGCAGCATGCGTATCCGCTCGACGCCAGGGCGCGGTACGATGGTGCTTTTGCGCTTGCCGATGAATCGGACAGCCGTGCAGAAAGAGGAGCTCGCGGAGGCCGCGGCTTAGTACGCAGAGTTACGAACCGGTAGCAAGCACGAGCGCTGCGCTCCTCGTCCTCTTCTCTCGTCATCACGTTTGCCGCCGACGGATCGATGCGCGCGGTTCAAGCTGACGCGCCGAGCACCCGATTGAAGCTTGCGCGCACCTTGGCTTGCGTTTCAGCGATGAACGCATCGAGCGTAGCAAAATTCGGTACGTCCGCGGCGCGCGCCAACAGCCCCACCAGTCCCGGGGATGCGGTCTTGGGGTCGAAGGGGCCGGGCAGGCACAGGCGCAGAATCTGCGTGAGATCATGATAAAGGCGCACCGCTCGGCGCAGCACCTCGGCATCGCCGGGCTCGAGCAGGGCTAAGCGCCAAGCCTTGTCGAGCACTTGCGTGGTCGAGCTGTCGAGAATGTCAGGCGTCTGCGCCGCATGAATGAGCTGCAGATACTGCGCGACGAACTCGATATCAATCAGCCCTCCGGCGGCATACTTGAGATCCCAGCGGTCGCTGTCGCCTTTTTCCGCCGCGATCGCCTTGCGCATTTCCACGACGTCGCCAGCGATCACATCCGCATCACGCGCCCGGCGTAGCACGGAACGGATGACATCTTCGACCCGCGCCGCAAATTCCGGAGAGGCTGAGACGACTCGCGCGCGGGTGAGCGCCAAATGCTCCCAAGTCCAAGCTTCGTTCTCCTGATAAGCCGCAAAGCCGTCGATCTGCGTCGCAACCGGGCCGGAGCGGCCCGAAGGCCGCAGCCGCATATCGACTTGGTAGAGCAAGCCATGATTGGTCTGGGCGGTGAGCGCGCTGATCAGTCGTTGGGTCAGGCGCGAGAAATATTGCGCGCCAAAGAGCCGGCGCGGCCCGTCCGATTCCGGGCGTTCTGAAAAGAAATCATAGACGACGATGAGATCGAGATCCGAGCTCGCCGTCATCTCACGTCCACCGAGCTTGCCCAACGCCAAGATCGCCGTCTGCTGGCCGGCAATGCGGCCGTGCAGACGCGTGAATTGGTCCTCGGTCGCGTGGTGAAGCGAGCGAATAAGCGTATCGGCCAGTCTGGCGTAGGCTTCCCCTGCCTGCTCAGCCGACAAGGTCCCAGAGAGAATCCGCGTGCCAATGAGAAACATCTGCTCCTGCGCGAAGATCCGGATGCGGTCCAAGAAGTCCTCGTAGGATTCGGCTAAACGCAGCGAGCGCCCGAGCGCGGCCGCGAGCTCGCTGTTTCGGGGAAGCGCGCCGAAGAAGCTCGGGTCGATCACCGAGTCCATAACTTCCGGAAACTGCGCCAGACTGTCGGCAAGCCGCGGCGCGGTGCCGAGCACCAGTGCAATCAGCGCGATCAGATCGGGATTCTGCCGCAGCAGCGAAAGCAGTCGTCCGCTGCCGTGCAGCCCAGCCAAGAAGCGGTCGAAGGCAATAACCGCTGCATCCGGATCCGCCGACCGGGCAAAATGTTCGAGCAGTATCGGCACGATCTCCGCGAGTTGCCCACGCGCAAACACGCTCTTGAGCGAGCCGTAAGCTTCCGTGTTCCAGCGCCGCACCAGCGTGGAAACCTCGAGGGGGCGACGAAAGCTCATGGCAGCAAGCCGATCGAGGGTTTCGCGATCGTCCGCCTCGGATGGGAAGAGCAATTTCCGGCGACCGGCCTCGATGACCGGCGCATTCTCGAATAGCGTCGCATAATGGCGTTGCACGTTGCGCAGATGAACGAGCAAGGTCTGCGCAAAAGCATCCCGATCGGCGAATCCGGCAAACCGGGCGAACCGCTCAAGCCCCTCCCGATCGCCCGGCAGAGTATGGGTCTGCTCGTCGGCCACCATCTGCAGTCGATTTTCGATCACGCGCAGAAAGCGGTAAGCAGTGCCGAGCTCGTCGCGCACCTGCTGATGGATCCAGCCGCCGCCGGTCAGCGCGTCGAGTGTTTCCAGCGTCGCTTTGGTGCGCAGCTCTGGATGCCTGCCGCCGGCGATGAGTTGCTGGGTCTGCACGAAGAATTCGATTTCGCGGATCCCGCCGCGGCCGAGCTTGATGTTGTGCCCCTCGACCGCGATTTCATCATGGCCGCGATAGGCGTGGATCTGCCGCTTCATCGCGTGCACGTCGGCAACCGCCGCGAAGTCGAGATACTTGCGCCAGATGAAGGGCGAAAGCGCTGCGAGCAGGGCCTCCCCGGCCGCGAGATCGCCAGCACATGGCCGGCCTTTGATCAGCGCAGCACGTTCCCAGTTTTGTCCACGGCTCTCATAATAATCGAGCGCCGCTGCGGTGGAGATAGCAATCTGGGTCGAGGCTGGATCGGGACGCAGCCGCAGATCGACGCGGAAGACGTACCCGTCGGACGTCCGTTCCTGCAGGAGCTTGATCAGCGCGCGCGTGATTCGGACGTAAAAAGCCGCGGGTTCCGTTCCTGAGACGAGCGCCCCATGGTCGTACAAGACAATCAGATCGATATCGCTCGAATAATTGAGCTCGCCCGATCCCATCTTGCCCATAGCAAGCACGATGTAACCTGAGCCTTGAGCAGGACGGGAGGGCTCGACCAGCTTCAGCCTGCCGCGGCGTTGCGCCTCCACGATCAGGTAATCGACCGCGGCGCCGACGGCCGCATCGGCGAGCAAGGTCTGCCGCTCAATCACCTGCGTGATCGGCCACACGCCCCCGATGTCTGCGAGCGCAATCAACAGCGCCGCTTCCGCCTTCATGCGCCGAAGCACGCGCATCACCTCGGCCTCATCGCGCGTCGCCGCAATCGCGCCCTTTGCGTCGGCGATGATATCGGCGAAGCGGCGTTCGGGTTCCGCCTCGAGCAGCGCAAGCAATCGCTGCGGCGAGGCGCGCACAAGATCCCACAGATAATCCGAACCACCCGCGAGACCCGTCAGCAATGCGTCAAGGTTTGCGTTCGCCCCGCACAGCCGACCTAGCGCCTTGCCAGCGGGCGCATCAGCGATCTCGGCGAGCCATTCTGTAACGCGTAAGCGTGCCGCATCCCTCTCATGCAGGGATGGCGCCGCCGCGAGCCGCCGCATTAGCGAATCGTCGCGCAACTCGTCCAGCGCCGTCATGCCCGTGTCGTCCGCTTTGCTCACTACACTCGTTCCCGGCATTTGTTGCCGGCATTCCCGTCCAACAGAATGGAGGCATCAAGGCGTGAATGGCGCCGCAGTGCCAACCCCCTGAGGACTGGCAAGTTCAACCCCCCGAACGGTCAAGCTAGCAAGCGATGCGGCGATCGCTAACGCGCCTTACGCTGCGGGCGGAGCCGGTTCCGCGCGCGGAAGCGAGATGACGGTCCTGAGCCCGGGATGGTTGTCCTCGAGCTTGAGCTCACC
>DASQXF010000541.1:0-13743 GCA_035639895.1 Xanthobacteraceae bacterium | reverse complement strand
TGCAAGCCGAGAGAAGGGTGGCGCCGGCAATAACTGCAACGGCGGCCACTTTCACAAATGCAGCGCGCCCCTCGCGATTGGGCTGCGAGCCCGAATCACCAATCATCATTGAGCCCTTGTACACGCGAGAGCGTTTCGGATTTCAGTATACCCGAAATGCCACACGCTCGAACACCAGGCATTTGCGCACACTGTCGCCCGGGCCTGGCCAAGCCCAGACACAATAGGCCCACACCAGGCGTTCCATAACGCCCACACGCCGCCGCGGTTCGGCGAGAGCTCCCGGCGGGCGTTATCGGCGGCGACGACGCTGTGGCGGAGGTGGACCTTCTAACGCTCGCTGCCAGATCGTTCCGTTGTCGAATTGAACGGTCATGCCGTCCGGCGAATAGATCGCACCGAGATTGGCCCTCGCGATCCAAAGCCGGCCGGGATAGTCCACCCACCCTCGGGATGGCTGCCCCACCTCGTTGACCAAATTGAGTTCCCAGCCGTTCTGAGTAATGAAGGCGACACCAGGACCGGCGCAACCCGCAACGCACCGATAAGGACCGGTCAGGTTCACGCCTTGCGCCGAGGCGTCGGTTGCGACCACAGCTGCCGACATGGCGATCGCGCCGAGTACAGTTCGCATCGCTTTCTCCTTGTCACGGCCCCTTGCAAAGACGTTCGCCACGAGCACCCTTCGTGAGCGGCGGATCCGCAGAACCGCTAGTACTCCCGACGCAAATCAAAAGCGCAACGCCCCCGGATGGCGGATCGTCACCGAGCGCGCTTGCGCCGGCCGCAGCGCGCCGATCTGACCGAATGCAAATCTCATCTCGTCGATCATGAGATCGATGACATGAAGCGGGCCATCCTCGCCGAGCGCGCCGAGGCCCCACAGGAACGCCTTGCCGGCAAACGCGGCATCCGCCCCGAGCGCGACCGCGCGCACCACGTCGAGCCCCGAGCGCACGCCGCTGTCCATCATCACGGTCGCTCGGCCGCCGACGGCGCGCACAATGGCAGGAAGCACGTCGACGGCGGCCGGCAAGGCCTCGACTTGCCGTCCGCCGTGATTCGACACGACGATGCCGTCGACTCCTAGTGACACGCAAGTCTCGGCGTCGGCGGGATGAAGTATTCCTTTCACCACCAGCGGTCCTTTCCAGCGCTCGCGATAGCGCGCGACCTCCTCCCAGGTGAAGGCGCCACCCATCTCCCGTCGCACGAAGGCCGCAACCTCGTTCACGTCTGCGGTGTCGCCCGCATAGGGCTGGAGATTGCCGAAGCGCGGCTGGCCATGCGGCCAAAGCGATTTGAGGTAGCCCGGTGAACTCAGAATACCCGCGAGCATGCGCCAATCAGGCCGGAACGGCGACGTAATGCCGGCCACCACCTCGCGCGGGCGGGTCGTGCGCACCGGCACATCCGCGGTAAGAACGAGGACATGCACGCCGAGGGCTTGGGCGCGGCGGACAAGATCAAAGCCGATGACATGCTCGTTGCGGGCACAGCGATAGAGCTGGAACCACAGGACGTCGGGCGCAATCGCGGCGGCGCGTTCGACGGTCATTCCACCCACGAGACCCAGCACATAAGGCACACGCGCGCGCTGCGCAGCGGCTGCGAGATACTGGTCGGCGCCGGGCCATACGATCGAGGGCCCTCCCATGGGGGCAACTCCGATCGGCGCCGAGTAGCGCCGGCCGAACAGCTCGACATCGACCGGCGGCAATACCGTGGTCACGCCATAACGCGGCACGAGCTCGATCGCGTCGAATGCGCTCCAGTTGCGCGCGATGCCGCCATCGGCACCGGCGCCGCCATCCATGTACTCGAAGGCGAAGCTCGGCACGTGCCGGCGGGCATGCCGGCGCAGATAAGCAATGGTTGGAAAGCGGCGATGCAACTTGACAAAGCGCGGATTGTCGGCCGGCGTGTAGTCGTTAGCCGGCCGAACCAACCGGGTCATATCTTGCATGGCATGCCCTTAAATCTTCACGCGCAGATTATAGTACACAACGAGCCAGCCGAGCTGTGTCATCGCCATGGTCGACAGCTTTGCGAAAGGCGGATGATTGATCGCGCCATCGCTCCTCAGAAATGGCTGAATGCGGCTTGGGCAAATGCGAGTGGACGGCCGTCCGCCGCGAAAAAATGCGCCTTCCCCTGGCCTTTCAGCACGGCGCCGATGTCGGTGACGACGACGCCAGCCGCCGATGCTTGCTGGCGCAACGTTTCGACCTTGTCCGCCGGCACGCATGCGAGAACTTCGTAGTCATCGCCGCCGGTAAGGATCGTTTCCGTCAGCGCCTGCTCCTTCGCGAGGGCGGCGCGCGCGCTGTCCGAAAGCGGCACCCGAGGCACCGCGATTTCGGCATCGACAGCAGAGGCCCGGCAGAGTTTGGCGAGGTCGCCGGCCAGACCATCGGAAACGTCCATGGCAGCCGAAGCGTGCGTGCGCAGGATCTCGGCTATAGCATTGCGCGGTTCCGGCACAAGATAACGGGTCTCGAGCCAATCGCGTGCTGCGCGGTCGAGCTCCCAGCGCCGAGCGACGGAGGCATCGCGCCGTAACAGCAAGCCGAGTGCCGCGTCGCCGATCGTGCCGGTGACCACGACGCGGTCGCCGGCTTTGGCGCCGGCGCGGCGCAGCATCTTGCCATGCGGAACCGCGCCGAAGGCCGCGATCGAAATGGTGACCGGTCCTGTCGTGCGGTCGGTATCGCCGCCCAAAAGCGGGCAGCCGAACGCCTCGGCATCTGCCGCAAGTCCGCGCGCGAATGGTGCAAGCCATCCGTCGTCGATGTCCCGCGGCAGCGCCAGCGTGAGCAAAAATCCCAGCGGCCTTGCGCCCTTGGCCGCCAGATCGGACAGGTTCACGCGCAGCGCCTTCCTGGCAACCGTATCAGGCGGATCACTGGGAAAAAAATGCACGCCGCCGATGATTCCGTCGGTCTTGAAGACGAGGTCGCAGCCTGCCGGCGGCGCGATCGCGGCCGCGTCGTCGGCGAGCCCAAAGGCGCCGGGATGTTTGGCAAGCGGCTTGAAATAGCGCGCGATGAGGCGCTCTTCGCCGGACTGCGCTCCACTGTCTGCGCTCATCGCTCGCCCAAATAGCTACCGTGTGAGCGGCGCAAATTCGCCGGCCCGAAACTGCCGCGCGATCCGATCGAGCACGGCATTGACCATTCCAGTCTCGTCCCTGTCGACGAAGGCGTTGGCCACGTCGACGTACTCGGAGACCACGACACGCGCCGGGATATCGCCGCGATGACCAAGTTCATACGCACCCGCACGTAGCACCGCCCGCAAGATTGCTTCGATGCGCTTGAGCGGCCAGCCCTCCGACAGCACTTTGTCGACAAGAGGATCGAGGCTGCGCTGCTCCCTGACCACCCCCGATACGACGTCGCGAAAGAACGCCGCCTCGGCCGGCAAATATTGTGCACCTTCAACCTCGCGGCCGATCCAATGACTCTCGAATTCGGCGAGGATTTCATTGAGCCCGGTGCCGGCGATATCCATCTGATAGAGCGCCTGGACCGCCGCCAGCCGGGCGGCGCCGCGGCGATTAGCCTTGCGTTCGTCCTTCGGCGCGGCGTTGCGGGCCATGGCTCACCCCACCGCGAGACGACGCTTCAAACGCACGAGCGAAAGTGCGGCGCGCGCCGCATCGCCGCCCTTATCTGCCTCCTCCGGCCGCGCACGCGCCCACGCCTGGGCGCTCGTGTCAACGGTGAGAATCCCGTTGCCGATCGGCAGCCGACGCGCGATCGAGAGGTCAAGCAGAGCGCGCGCCGATTCCTGCGCCACGATCTCAAAATGCAGCGTCTCGCCGCGAATGACGCAACCGAGCGCGACTGCACCGTCATAGGGTCGGCCTGAACGCTCGGCAGCATCGACCGCGATGGCGATGGCAGGCGGCACTTCGAGCGATCCAGGCACGCTCACGCGTTCGAAGACCACACCCGCCTTTTGCAGCGCGCGGATGGCGCCGGCGAACAAGGCGTCGGCAATATCTTCATAGAAGCGCGCCTCGACGATGAGGATCCGCACGCCCTCGAGGTCGCCTGAATCGCCATCCGAGGCATTCTTCCCGGCGGAGCGGCGGCGCTCGGCCATGACCAGTCTCCAGTGCCGGGGGCGTCGTACCAAGCGGATCGGGTCTGAAGCAAGTGAGCGGCGAGGATCCTAGGAGCGCTCGATCAGCCGCGCCGCGTAGCGCGCCATGAGGTCGACCTCGAGATTGACCGCGTCGCCGGCAACGAGCAGTCCAAGCGTGGTGACCTTGAGGGTGTGCGGAATGATCAGGACCGAGAAAGTATCGCCGGCAGTTTCGTTGACGGTCAGCGACACCCCATCCATTGCGACTGAGCCCTTCGGGGCAATGAACCGGGCAAGCTGCTGGGGCGAGCGCAAGGTCAACCGCGCCGTCTCGGTCAAATCCTCGCGCCCAAGCACAGTAGCGGTGCCGTCAGCATGGCCCGCGACCATGTGCCCGCCGAGTTCATCACCAATCTTGAGCGCGCGTTCCAGGTTGATGCGCGTCCCCCGTCGCCAGTTCCCCACCGTGGTCAGGCGCAATGTCTCGGCGGCCGCCTCGACCGCGAACCAGCCGCGATTGCCCTGCCTGCCGCATGCGACGACGGTCAGGCAAACGCCGCTGCAGGCAATCGACGCGCCGGTTGCGATGCTGTCCGGATCATAGCCGCAGGTGATCGTGAGGCGCGCGAGCCCCTGCCCTCGCGGTTCGACCGCAGTCACCTCGCCAATATCGGTGATGATGCCGGTGAACATGTCACGCCCGTTCGAACGTCTCGACCGTATCTGCCTCCAATGTTTCGCCGCCGACCGCCTTGAAACGTGGCGACCGAGTTAATGCGGAAAGCGGCAGGCCGTCGAGAGCATCGAGCCCGTCCGGTCCGATGAGTTTCGGCGAGCGAAACAGCACGGCCTCGTCGACCAGATCGGCGCGCAGGAGGGCGGCAGCGAGAACGGGCCCGCTCTCGACCATAAGCCGCGTGATGCCGCGTCGGGCCAACAGCTTGAGCACGTTCGCAAGGTTCAGCTTGCCGTCCGTTCCCGCTGCACGCGCGACGTCAGCACCTTTGGCCGCAAGCGCCTGTTCGCGCGCGTCCTCTGCGGCCTCGCCGGTGACGACCCACAGCGGCGCCTGGCGCGCGGTCGCAACCAGCTTGCTGGCGAGCGGCAACCGTAGCGTTCCGTCGAGGATGATACGCACCGGCGAGGACATGCCGGGCAATCGGCAGGTCAGCAGCGGGTCGTCCGCGAGGACGGTGCCGATGCCCGTGAGCACGGCATCGCTCCTCGACCGCATCAAATGGACGAGCGCGCGCGCCGCCGCGCCGGTAAGGGCAACGGGGCGACGGTCGGAGCCAGCGACTTTGCCGTCGGCCGACACGGCGAGCTTCAACATCACATGCGGGCGGCCCGCCTCGACGCGCCGGATATGGCCGGCATGCACCCGCCGCGCTTGCTCGGCGCCGATGCCGACCTCGACCACGATGCCAGCTTGGGCCAAGCGCCAGTGGCCGGCACCGGCGACCTCCGGATTGGGATCAACCAGCGCGGACACCACGCGCGAAATCCCAGACTTGATGATCGCGTCGGCACAGGGCGCGGTCTTGCCGTAATGCGAGCACGGCTCGAGCGTGACATAGAGCGTCGCCCCGCGCGCGGCGGAACCGGCGCGGCGCAACGCCTCGGTCTCGGCATGCGGCCGCCCGCCGGGCTGAGTCCAGCCGCGGCCGACGATCACCCCGTCTTTGACGATGACGGCGCCGACGGCGGGGTTGGGCCAGGTGCGGCCAAGGCCACGACGGCCTAGCGCGAGCGCCAGCGCCATGAAGCGGGTATCTTCCGCGCTATTCACGCTCGGTTCGCTCAATGCGGTTAGCCCCAACTTCTTCCCGGTGACCAATCTACGTTATACCAACGTCAGCCGCTCGCCGGCGCCGCGTCACTGCATGCCCGTGCACGGTCTGCTCGAAAGCGTTGAGACGCCCGCTTCCCGCCGTCAGTTTAGTGAATGAAGAGCTTCGCCGCGGCAGATATCGCTGGCTCACTTCCTGAGCACAGCACCCGGCTTGGCGTCCTCCGACAATTCGTCGAGCACGCTTTCGAAATCCTTGGCCTCGTGGAAATTGCGATAGACCGAAGCGAAGCGGACATAAGCGACGTCGTCGAGCGCGCGCAGCGCCTCCATGACCATCTCGCCCACAGTCTCCGAAGAGACTTCGCTCTCGCCCTGACTCTCGAGCTCGCGCACGATTTTCGAGACCGCCTGGTCGATGCGCTCGGGCTCGACGGGACGTTTACGCAGCGCGATTTGCATTGAGCGCAACAGCTTGTCGCGGTCGAACGGGGCGCGGCGACCGTTGCGCTTGATGACCACCAGCTCGCGCAACTGCACCCGCTCGAACGTAGTAAAGCGGAAATTGCAGGTCAGGCACACGCGCCGGCGGCGGATGACGGAGGAATCCTCAGTCGGCCGTGAGTCCTTGACCTGCGTATCGAGGCTGCCGCAGTTCGGACAGCGCATGGGTGCCTTCCCTTACCGCGTTCGCTCGCAAACCCGTCGTCGGTCATCCAACAATCATAACAGCCGCTGTCGGCTGCCGCGGCGCGCACATCGCGTTCGTGTGTGCTGGATCGTCCGCTTTCGCGGACGACGACAATGTCTCATCCGTTGTAAATCGGAAATCGGCTCACGAGCCTCCTCACCTTCTCGCGCACCGCACTTTCGGTCACCGCATCCTCCTCAACGCCTTTGTGCGAGAGCGCGTCGAGCACCTCCACGATCAGCTCGCCCACCTCTTGGAACTCGGCGATACCGAAACCGCGGCTCGTCCCGGCGGGAGTGCCGAGGCGCACCCCAGACGTGACCGTCGGTT
Organism: Xanthobacteraceae bacterium; assembly: GCA_035639895.1. Lineage (GTDB taxonomy): Bacteria > Pseudomonadota > Alphaproteobacteria > Rhizobiales > Xanthobacteraceae > VAZQ01. Next base: position 6,841 of record DASQXF010000541.1, on the reverse strand, counting down.
TCTGCGGATCGAACGGAACGCCGTTCTTGTTGCAGGTGATGTGGGCGCGTCCAAGCGCCAGTTCGGCCACTTTGCCGGTCAGCCCCTTGGGCCGCAGGTCAACCAACATCAGATGGGTATCCGTGCCGCCGGAGACGATATCAAGACCTCTCGATTTGAGCGTTTCGGCCAGCGCCTTGGCATTCGCGACCACGTTGTGGGCGTAGAGCTTGAAAGCTGGGCGCAAGGCTTCGCCGAACGCCACAGCCTTGGCGGCGACCACATGCATCAGCGGGCCGCCCTGCAAGCCGGGAAAAACCGCGGCGTTGACCTTCTTCGCCAGCTCTTCGTCATTCGTCAGGATGAACCCCGAGCGCGGGCCCCGCAGCGTCTTGTGCGCGGTCGAGGTGACGATGTGGGCGTGCGGGAACGGACTGGGATGCGCGCCGCCGGCGACCAGGCCCGCGAAATGCGCCATGTCGACCAGCAGCTTGGCACCGACCTCGTCGGCGATCTCGCGAAAGCGACGGAAATCGAGGACGCGGGGATAGGCCGATCCGCCGGCAATGATGACCTTCGGCCGATGTTCACGTGCGAGCTTTGCCATCTCGTCGAAGTCGATACGATGGTCGTCGCGTCGCACGCCGTAGGGCACTGGCTTGAACCAACGCCCCGACATATTCGCCGCGGATCCGTGGGTTAAATGGCCGCCGGCAGCGAGGTTGAGCCCTAAGAACGTGTCGCCCGGCGCCATGAGCGCCATGAAGGCGGCGGCATTTGCCGAGGCGCCGGAGTGCGGCTGAACGTTTGCGAACTTACATCCGAAAAGCTTGGTAACCCGTTCGATCGCAAGGTTTTCAGCCACATCGACATGCTGGCATCCGCCGTAATAGCGCCGCCCTGGCAGCCCTTCCGCATACTTGTTGGTAAGCACCGACCCCTGCGCTTCGAGCACCGCCTTGCTGACGATGTTTTCCGAGGCAATGAGCTCAATTTCGTCACGCTGACGGGAGAGCTCGCGCCCGATGATGTCGGCCACCTCGGGATCGGCCTCTGCCAATGACAGCGTGAACAGGTTCGCGGCATCGGCATGGGCTCGAGACGGATCGGTCATGGACGTCTCACGACTGTTGGACGGTCCTCCGCCGGGCGATAGCACACCCGATCCGGAGCGCCAAGCTATGGGTGCCGCCATGGGCCGGTTGCCCACATATAGGGGTGAATCCGCGGGTGCTGGCCTTATTTTGCCCCTTCGCTCGATGAAAAAAAACGCCCCGGCACGGCACCGGGGCGAGAGCGGACAAACTGAAATTGCGGTCACAGCCGGTAGAGGATCTGATCGGTCCAGAACCGCTCGAGACGCTGCAGCGACCTGTTCAGCATCGCGAACTCGTCGCAGTCGATGCCACCGACCTGAGCGACGCAACCCAGGTGCTTCCGGTAGAGCATATCGACGATGTCGCGCACCTCGCGTCCTTTATCCGTGAGCTTGATGCGCACGGAACGGCGGTCGATGCGCGAGCGCTGATGATCGAGGTAGCCCATCTCGACCAGCTTCTTGAGGTTATAGGAGACATTGGAGCCGAGATAGTATCCGCGTGTGCGCAGCTCGCCGGCCGTGAGATCCTTCTCGCCGATGTTGTACAGGAGCAGCGCCTGTACGGGATTGATATCGTCTCGGCTCCTGCGGTCGAACTCGTCCTTGATCACATCGAGCAGCCGGCGATGCAGTCGCTCGACCAACGTCAAGGTTTCGAGATAGTGCGGACGGACCTGGTCAACAATTGCCTCACGATCGACCGGCCCCAATGCTTTCGGAACGCTTCTCAACATGACACCTCTTCCCCGTGACTCGTTGTTTTTGTGTGCGAGGTTCTCCTCGCTCGATGTCCAGCCTATGTCGCAGGGTCTAAAATGGCTTTAATCAACACGCTAAAGACAAGGTTTATTTGGAACGGTGAATCTTCCATTGACACACCTTCGCGGCCTCTTGCCGAAACCGCGCATTCACGCTGAGCGCCGGCGCATTGGAGCCGTGTAACGCGCGGTTGCGAGCGGTTATGTCCCGTGAACCGCGAACGTTGCTCGACCTGCCAGAAGGTGTCGGCGGGTCAGCGTAAAGAATTGGTGAGCGGAAATTCTTTACGAACTATTCCGCCCAACAGCCGGATAGCGATTCACTTAACCCTTCGGAGCGCGCATGAGCGCGCGGCTCATGTTCCGCGCAGGTAACGAATGATGCCGGAGAAGTCGACGCTGCCGCCGTCATTGTCGACGAAGCGCTCGTAGACGGCGGCGGCACCCGCGCCAAGCGGCGTGGTCGCGTGGGTTGCGCGGGCGGCAGTTTGCGCGAGCTTCAGATCCTTGAGCATCATGGCTGCGGTGAAGCCCGCCTTGTAATCGCGATTTGCCGGCGAGGCCGGCACCGGCCCCGGGACCGGGCAGTAGCTCGTCATTGACCAGCACTGCCCGGACGACTTCGAGGAAATGTCGAACAGCTTTTGCGCATCGAGCCCGAGTTTTTCCGCCAGTAGGAACGCCTCGCAAACGACGATCATTGAAGCGCCGAGAATCATGTTGTTGCAGATCTTCGCCGCCTGGCCGTTCCCGGGCCCGCCGGCATGAACGATGGTCTTGCCCATTTTTTCCAGTACGGGACGCGCGCGCTCGAATGCGTCATCGCTGCCGCCGACCATAAAGGTGAGCGTCGCGGCCTCCGCGCCGGTTACGCCCCCCGAGACCGGCGCATCGACTATGGCAAGCCCGCTGTCTTGCGCGGCCTGCGCCACATCACGCGCGGTCTGCACGTCGATGGTCGAGGAATCAATCAGCAGCGTTCCGGGCGCGACCGACGCCAGCACGCCGCCAGCGCCGAGATACACGTCGCGCACGTGCTCGCCTGCGGGCAGCATGGTGATGACGATCTCGGCAGCCTTGCACGCATCGGCCACGGAATTCGCGCTGGTCCCGCCATTTGCCGCAAGCAGCTCCGTCGCATCCGCGTTGAGATCGAACCCCGTCACCTCATAACCGGCCTTGAGCAGGTTTTGGGCCATCGGCATCCCCATATTGCCGAGCCCGATGAAGCCGACCTTTGTCATGGCGTCCTCCACCCCGGTTATTGTCACCTCATCCTGGCTGCTCGCGCGCAGCCATAAGCGCGAGCCATAGATAGCTGGCGAGCAGCAGGATCTCCGCGACGATGACCCATGTGTTTCCCCCGTAGATCTGCGGAAACAACAGCTCAACCGCGGCCATGGAGATGACCGAGGTAAGCCACACCACCGCGCCCCACGGCGCGGCCAGCCACAACCCCACCCCCGCCACCAGATCGATCACGGCGAAGAAGACCGTCGCGACCTGATAGGGCGTCGAATAGGCATCGAACCCGGATGGAAGCGGGGCGCCGATGCCGCAAATCACGGCCCAATGGTAAAGCCCCTTGCACAGTGAGATAGTGGCCATCGCCCGCAGGAAGACGCGCAACCGGTGGGACCAGCGGTGGCTGTCCGCTTCCCCGTCCGTGCTCTGGACCGGCTCTAGGACGTGAGGTCCTTCGGCATTCATCATGGTAACTCGAGCTCGCTTGCGAGCGGAGCAAAGTGCCGCTCGATGTCGGCCGCACTCACCGCTGCGAGAGTGGACGGTTGCCAGTGCGGCGCTTGGTCTTTGTCGATGATCACCGCCCTTATCCCCTCGTAGAGATCATGTCCACGCACCACACGAGAGACTATGCGGAACTCGGTGCGCATGCACTCGGAGAAATCGAGGCTCGCGCCGCACCGCATCTGCGCCAGCGCGATCTTGAGACTTGTCGGTGATTTCGAGCGGATCAAGGCGGCAGTGGCGGAGGCGAACCCCGCATCGGCTCCGCCTGCGGCACCCTGAGCGTCGAGGACGGCCAGAATCTCCTCGATCCGATCGGCGCCAAACAGCGTTTCGATCGTCGCCGCGCGCGCCGCAACTGCCCCGGATGCAGCCGGCTGCACATATTCGGCAAGCGAGCCATCGAGGGGAACCGCGCGAGACAATGCCTCGATCAGCCCGGGAAACTGCGCCGAGGGCACCCGGTGGGTTGCCACACCCGCCGCCACGGCATCCGCGGCGTCGAGCCGCTCGCCGGTGAGCGCGCAATAAGTGCCGATCCTTCCCTGCAGGCGCGGCAGGAAGAAGGTCCCTCCGACGTCGGGAAAGAAGCCGATGCCCACCTCAGGCATGGCGAATGTGAATTTGTCGCCGGCAATGCGGTGAGAGCCATGGACCGAGATGCCCACGCCTCCGCCCATGACGATGCCGTCGATGAGCGCGATGTAGGGCTTGCGGTAGCGTTTGATGCGGGCGTTGAGGGCGTACTCCTCACGAAAAAACTCGAGCATCTCGTCGTAGCGTCCGGCGCGTCCGAGATCATAGAGCGCGCGCAGATCCCCGCCTGCCGAGAACGCGCGGGTATCATTGGAGGCAATGATCACGCGACTGACTGCGGGATCCGTCTCCCACTCCACGAGCTGTCGCGTCAGCTCGCGTACCATGGCCAGCGACACCGCGTTGAGCGCGTACGGCCGATTGAGTGTGATAACTCCCGCCACACCCCGTCGCTCGAACAGGAGATCGCCCGATCTCACGCGCTTGCCCAGAGATAGACTAGCGTGGCCGCAAGTCCGAGCACGCTGCGGCCGGCATGGAGGCTTCCCCATGTTTGAATGAGGGCGCGGGTCTCGGCCGCGACCGCCTGCGGCGGCGTTGCCGCGATCCGCTTGTTGATAGGTAAGATGACCAGCAAGGTGTAGGGCCAATTGGCGAAGATCAACGCTGCGCCAACAAGCGACCGCCAGTCACGCGTAAACCAGAATGCCAACAATCCGAACAGCGCGGAAGCGAGCGCAAGGCTTGCTTGCATGGCGAAACCGCGCTCGTAGCTATGCTTCCACTGCGCGAGGAGCGCTTTGTCATCGATGCCAAGCCGGGCCGGCTGTTCCGCGACATTGACGTAGATTGCCGCACCCGTGAACGCGGCCGCAGTCGCGAGCGCCAACTCCTCCGCCATGAAGCTTTCGAGCGCCATGCAAACGCTAGGAGCGCGACGGCCACACGCCCGCGGCGTCCAGCTCCTGCATGGCCTGATCGGTAAACTCAGCCCGCGGCGCGTCCCCGCCGATGACGAACATTAGAATTGATTCCTCATTGGGGTCGCCCTCTGTAATGTTCTCGAAGCGGCGGATCATGCCCGGCGGGAACGAGACCACGTCAAGCGGATGGAGATCGACGTGTTCCACCTCGCCGTTCTCGTTCTCCCAGCTCGCGCGCCAGCGGCCGGTCATCGGGATGAAGGTCTCGTTGGTGTCATGATTGTGCATCATCGGGCCGCGGCCCGGTTTGGCCCGGCAATAGCCGAGATTGAATCCCTCGCTGATTTTGATCGCAGCGAGCGCGGCCGCCTGGTCGCCGACCGGCGACGTCAACGCGCCCCCGGCACCTTTGGGCGGCTGAAATCCGATGACATTGTAGAGGGTACGCTCGCAACCCGGCATCTTGCTGTCGGGCAGCCCGCCGTCGAACCCCTTGAGGTCTTTGAAACGGGCCACACGCTTGATCATCTCGGCCCGGGACAATGTGATTCTCGGTAGAGTTTCCATCATGTCCTCCGTGCGTTACCGTGGCTTCTTCATTCATCGCTTGTAGTCGTCAATTGCCCAGCAAATCTCTGCTCACGATCACCCGCATCACCTCGTTGGTGCCTTCGAGAATCTGATGCACGCGCAGGTCCCGCAAGACCCGCTCAATTGGATGGTCGCGTAAGTAGCCATAGCCGCCGTGGAGCTGCAGACAGCCATTGACCACCTCGAAGCCGGTATCGGTCGCAAGCCGTTTGGCCATGGCCGCGAGCCGTGTAGCGCCGCCCTCGCGACGATCAAGCGCGTCCGCGGCGCGATAGAGCATTAACCGCGCCGCCTCAAGCTCGGTCGCATAGTCGGCGACGCGGAAACCAAGCGCCTGGAAATCCGCGAGCCGAGTGCCGAACTGCTTTCTCTCTTTCATGTGTGCGATCGTGCGCTCGAGACAGAACTGGGCGCCCCCGAGCGAGCAGGCGGCGATATTGAGGCGCCCGCCGTCGAGCCCGCTCATGGCAATCTTGAACCCCTGCCCTTCGCTGCCGACGCGGTTCGCCGCCGGCACGCGGCATGCTTCGAAAATCACCATGGCGGTCGGCTGCGAGTGCCAGCCCAGTTTCTTTTCCTGCGCGCCGAAGCTGAGCCCCGGCGTTCCATTCTCCACCAAGAAGCAAGAGATACCGTGCGGCCCTCCCTCCCCGGTGCGCGCCATCACGAGATAGATATCGGAACGCCCGCCGCCTGAAATGAACGCCTTGCTGCCGTCGAGCATGTAGTGATCTTGTTGGCGCTGTGCCCGCGTCTTCAGGCTTGCAGCATCCGAGCCGGAGTCGGGCTCGGTCAGGCAGTAGCTGCCGAACGTCTTCATGCTGCACAGATCGGGAAGAAAGCGTCGCCGCAGCTCGCTCGAGCCGTAAGCATCGATCATCCACGCCACCATATTGTGGATCGAGAGATACGCGGCGGTCGACGGACAGCCCTGCGCCAGCTCTTCGAAGATCAACACGGCATCGAGTCGCGAGAGGGCAGAGCCGCCGACGTCGGCGGCGACGTAAATGCCGCCAAAGCCGAGAGCCGCCGCCTCCCGTAGCGTGTCGACAGGGAAGACCTCGTCCTCATCCCACTGACGCGCAAACGGCATCATCTCCTCGCGCGCAAAGGCACGAGCGGTCTCCTTGATCGCGCGCTGTTCCTCGGTGAGCTCGAAGTCCATCGCCGCGACCGATAACGGCAGCGCGTGCGAGCGTCAATCG
>DASQXF010000540.1:0-5025 GCA_035639895.1 Xanthobacteraceae bacterium | reverse complement strand
TTTAACCTTGCCTGCCTGCACGGCACCGAGCACCGATGCCAGCGGCATGACCGCGATGTGGATGCGGCCTTCGGCGAGGTCGGAAATCGCATTAACAGGGCTGTTGTAGGCGACGAATGTCGTGGCGATTCCGGCCTGCTTTTGGAATGCGAGATAAGCGAGATAGGGAGCACCAGGCACGGCAAAAAAATTCAGCTTGTTCGGGCTCTCGCGTGCGATGTCAACGAAATCCCGGAGCGACCCGATCTCCAGCTTCGGGCTGACTGCGATGCTTATGAAGTCCTCCACTGCGAGTGAAATCGGATTTGCATCGTTTACCGGATCGTAAGGCACCTTCGCCCGCAGCAATGGAACGACAGTGAACGTGCTGTGGGTGGTGAAGAGGAGCGCGTGGCTGTCGCGCATCTCCAGGAAGGCTTGGGTTCCGATCATCGTGTCGGCCCCGGGCCGGTTCTCGACCACGGCCGGTTGCTTCCACAATTTGGCGAGCCCGTCGGCGAGCGTCCGCGCCGCGACGTCGACGGAAATACCGGGATTGAACGGCGTGATGATGCGCACGGTTCGCTCCGGCCAACTTCCCGACGAGGCCGGTTCGGCGATCACGCTGAAGCCGGCGACGAGGACACCCGCGGCGAGTAGATGTGACAGATGGCGCATTGCAGCCTCCGTTGAAGGGAATCGACGGTCTGCGGCCGCAGGTGGCAGAGCTTTGCGCCGGCTATGCTCGGCTATCAATCCCGTCATCGTTCATATAACCTATGAACGCCATGCATATCGACGAATTGGACTTGACCCACATACGACTTGTCGCCGAGCTGTCGCGCTCGCGGAGTGTTTCGCGGGCGGCGCAGCGGATCGGCATCTCGCAGTCGGCCGCGAGCCACGCACTCGCGAAGCTGCGCAAGCAGCTGGGCGATCCGCTGTTCACCCGAACGCAGGAGGGCTTTCAGCCGACGCCCTTCGGCGCCCGTCTGGGGAGCGCATCGTGCGAGGCGCTCGACACCCTGCTCGCCGGCCTTACGTCAAACGACGAATTCGATCCCTTGACGACCACCCGCGTATTCAGCTTTTTCATGAACGATGTGGGGCAGACGGTGTTCTTGCCGCCTTTGCTGAAGTTCATGAAGCACAACGCGCCCGGCGCATCGACGCGGGTGTTACCGGTTCCGTTGGACAATCCAGGCGCAGCGTTGAGCTCCGGCGCGGTCGATTTCGCCGCGGGATTTTTCGACAATTTGAGCGCGGGATTTCTTCAACGGCTCGTGTTCCACGAGCGCTATGTCTGCATCGTGCGCGCCAGCCATCCGAAATTCCGTTCTGGAATGACGCTCGAGGCGTTCAAAAATGCCGAGCACGCGGTCGCCGATGCAACCGGAATGGCGCATGCGCTCATCGACCGCTTTTTGGCTATGCACCGCGTGAAGCGCAACGTGGCACTACGCGTGCCCGGATTGCACGTGCTTCCCATGATCGTCGCCAATTCAGACCTGCTCGCAGTGGTGCCGCGCCGGCTTGCCGATGCATTCGCCGCTCGCGTGCGCATCAAGGTGCTGCCGCCTCCCGTTGCGCTTCCGCAGTTCGATGTCTGTATTCACTGGCACGAGCGCTATCACAACGACCCCGCAATCCGCTGGATGCGACGGTCGTTCGTCGACTTGTTTTCGGCACATCGACGTGGCCTCGCATGAGGAGACGCTGCCTGGCCTGAGGTTCGCGAGGCCACAGCGCCGCGCTCGGTCCGCGCTCACGCCAACGTGTAGACCTTGGCCTCCCACGGGAAGATCGGCTCGCGCCCGGCCCATTCGATCGGCACATCGCGGTCCTGCGTAATCTCGCGCCAGCGCCGGCCTGCCGGAGTCGTCGGCCAATTCGGCACGCGGTACTCGGAGGCGGGATCGAACGGCCGCGCGGTCTCGAAATCCGAAAAGTTGGCGAGGACGACGACGGCGTCATCGGCACCTGGGCGTCCCCGCTTCCAGACGAGCACGCGCTTACCCTCCTCGAAATCGACATGGATGAACTCGGTGTCGTTCATGGCGAGCGCAGTCGAGCGCGTGCGAAAATGGGCAAGACGCGCGACATAGTCGAACACGCGCCGGCGCCACGGCTCCTGCAGGCGGTCGAAGTTCACGGGGTCAATTTGCTTCTGCGGATGAACGACCGGAAGGTCATGTTCGTCGGCAAACTCTTCGCCGGCAAAGATCATCGGAATGCCGACCGCGGTCATTAGGCAAACGAAAGCGAGCTTGATCCGCCGTTCCGTCTCCCGTACGCCGTTGTTGTTGAGAAAGTTGAACAGGCGTTCGTTGCGAAAGCCCTCGACGTCGTGCGAGGTCACGTAGTTGATCGCCTGCGCGCCATCGGCGAAGCCGAGCAGACGGCAGTCGATCAGTTTGCGCACCGTCCACTCGAAACTCGGCTCCTTTTGATCGTTCTGCCCGAGGATCGCACTGCGTACCATGCGCTTGAACTCTTCGTTCCATAGGCCGTCGAGGCGCTGCTGGCGCACAAGATCGATCGGCACCGCCAAATCTTCACCCACCACGAGGAAGCGCTCATCGGCGGCTTGGGGCGCAAGACCCTGTGCGGCCCAGCGCGAGCGCCACACGGTGCGTGCAAGGTCCTTGTACTCCTGGACGAAGTCCCAGTTCATGATATTGGGCACGCTGTCCATGCGGATGCCGTCGATGCGAAAGTCGAGCATCCAGCGCGCCAGGCAGGTGAGCATGAGGCGCCGCGCCGGAACGAGACGCGCGGTTCCCCCGTCGATCGGGTCATAGCCGTTAGTGCGGAAGTTGTACTTGAAGAGGTCGCCGCCGAAATCGTCGCGCGCATCTTCTTCCGGATCGCCGGTGCCGCGGTGCACGTGAAAGTCGAAGAAGTTGATGTAGCGATACGTGTACCGCGTGGCGAAGGCCATCACCACGTCGGCGAAGAACCGAAGGCCGTGCCGATGGCACGCGGTCACGAGCGCCGCAAGATCCGCCGTTGCCGTCGGCGAGGCATGGCCCTTCGGAAAACCCAAATCAAAATCGGCGGCGAAATAGTTGCTCGTCGCGTAGCCCCATTCGCGGTCGACGAAGCTGTCGGCGGGAGGCAAGAGCTCGAGCGCGTTGACCCCGAGGTCATCGAGGTGCGCCTGGCCGACCGCCAGCGCGGCCACCCCCGCGAAGTTGCTGGGCGCCGCGCTCCGCTCTACCAGCGCAAGAACGTCGCGGAACGTTCCGCCCCCGAGGCTGACGGTGCCCTCGGCCTCGGTCCGGCTCCAGCGGGTCGGGAGTTCGTAGATGACAAGCCGGTTATTGGCGGGAAGCCGGTCGAGCGGGAGATCGTTCGCCCAGTCCGCTTCCTCTCCGCCGGGATCGCTAGGGATGAGCTTGCCATTGCGCCACTTGAGCACGGCGGCCGGGCTGCGATCGTCGTCGGTGAAAGGCGGCGGCAGCGCCGGCGCGCGCAGCCGCCAATCCACCGTCGCGGCGGTCGGATCCGTGCACAGAATGCGTGCCGGCGACGGCGTCTTCGGGTTGGCGTTGGTCACCTCGAACCAATAGTGATAGACGCGATTGTCCACGAGCCCGCAGGCTGCGGCCGCCACTTCCCATAGATCACCCGAAACCGGAGAAGGCGCGAGATCGAATTTGTTGAGCGGCTCAAAGCTCGGCGGATTTCCTGCCCGGAACGTGCCGACGACAAGCGCGGGCGGCGGGTCGGTAATCGCCGGACGCCATAGGACGAAGTGAGTTTGCTTCCGCTCTAAGAGATCAACGGGCATCGGCTTTCCTCCGCGGGTCCGTTCGGATGATCGCCGCAGACTTCAGCGAGCCGTCACCTCGGATGTGTCCGCGACCCCGGCGGAAGCGCCGAAGCGCTACTGCATCGCGGCCTGGATGTTGTTGTCGCGCACCACCTGGCCCCAGCGCGCGATCTCGCTCTTGAGCAGCGCCCGCGCGGCGGCGGGCGAGCGCTGATCCTTCGGGTAAGGCGCGACGCCGCTATCCGCCCAAGACTTCAGAATGGCCGGATCGGCCATGATCTCCTGCAGCGCCGAATTGATTTTCTCGACGATGGCATCGGGCGTTCCCGCCGGGGCGAACAGCGCGTGCCAATAGAGAATTTCGAGCTTTGGGCCGAGCTCCTGCACGAAGCTCGCGGCGGTGGGAAATTGCGGCGACGGCTCCTTGGCGGTGATGCCGTAGGCCTTCATCTGTCCGGAGCCGACCGGCTGCACCACCGACTGCGGCGTGGCGAAAAACAAATCGACGTGACCGCCGGCGATGTCCTGGAGCGCGGGCGCGGCGCCGCGATAGGGGATGTGATCGACGGTGACGTGCGCCTCCTGGGCGAACAGCGATGTGGCGAGATGGCCGGTCGCGCCGACGCCCGGATGCGCCATCTTCACCACCTTGGTCTTCATGTACGCGATCAGCTCTTTGGCCGTGTTGGGCTCGAGCGTCTTCCGGCCGATGAGCACCAGCGGATTGTTATTGATGAAGATGACGGGCGTGAGATCCTTCTCGGTATCGAACGGCAGGTTGTGATAGAGCGACACGTTCGCGGAAATCTGCAGATTGTGCAGCAGCAGCGTGTACCCGTCAGGCGTCGCGCGCGCCACCCGTCCCGTGGCGATGGTGGTCGCGCCGCCGCTCACATTTTCGACGATGAAATTCTGCCCGAGCTTATCCGAGAGCGCCGGCGCCAGCACGCGCGCGAGCTGATCGGTCGGGCCGCCCGCCGGGTAGGGCACGATAATGGTGACGACGCGGCTCGGATATTGCTGCGCGGCGCTCGGCGCCGCGCAAGCGAGAACACTGAGCAAAGCCGCCAATACCCGCAGGACGTACCGCATCGCAGACCTTTCTGGCTCAACGACGGAAGAAGCTGGGTTCTTACCCTTTCGTCATGCCCGGACTTGACCCGGGCATCCATCGGAAAGAAAGCGCTTCAATGAAGTGATGATGGATTGCCGGGTCAAGCCCGGCAATGACGGTGGATCGACCGACGCCGCTGGCTAAGGATATTAAGGCT
>DASQXF010000539.1:0-3496 GCA_035639895.1 Xanthobacteraceae bacterium | reverse complement strand
GGTTGAGACCGTCGGGCGAGTGAACGGTGGCATGAACCGGACAGCCCATCTCGCACGGCGCCTTCTCGCAGTGCATGCATGGCACCGGCTGGAAATAAAACCGCGGATCATCGGCATCTCCAGTTTGGTAGCGGTCGACGCGCAGCCAGTGCATCTCGCGACCCATCGCCACCTGCTCCTTGCCGACCACCGCGATGTTGTTCTCGGCCGTGCAAGCGCTAACACAGGCGTTGCAGCCGATGCACAGGTCGAGATCAATCACCATTCCCCAAGCGTCGCCGGGATACGACCATGGGGGGTAGAGGTTTGGTTGCGGCCGCGCCTCCTGCCGCAATGACGGATGATCGGTGGTGACCTCGCGCACGAAATCGAACCCATCCATGCGATGATGCATTTGCGTGGTCGCCAGCAGCCGATGACCCGCGACGCGGCGCAAGCTGCCTGCCGCGAGCCATGCATCGGCGTCCGGACGGACGGTGTAGGCCGAGTAGCCGAGCCTGTCGGCGATGCTGCCCACCGCGGTGCGCCCGTAGCCGAGCGAAAGCGCGACGGTCGCGGCTGCTTGTCCGGGCATGATCCAGGCCGGTCCAGCCACGCGGCGATCGCCGATCGTGATCTCGACCATGTCGCCGTTCGCAAGCCCCATCTGCTCTGCTGTCTTCGGGCTCACCGCGATGGCGTTGTCCCAGGTGAGCTTGCTCAGCGGTTTAGGAAGTTCCTGCAGCCAGGCGACATTGGCGAAGCGGCCGTCCCAAACCGACGGGTCGGGCTGGAAAACGATATCGACGTGGTCGGGCGCGCGCGGAGGGGACGGCGGAATATCGACGGGCCGTGGGGTCACGGCGATCGGCTGGGCAGCGGAGTCGGCAACGAAGCCTTGGTGCAGCGATTGCCGCCAACGGCCATCGAACTCGTTACCGAATGCATTCGCCCATGTGTCCCGCACCGGCCCATCGGCCGCGGGATCGATTGCGCCAAGCAGCATCGCCAGGAACTGGTGAGCGGTGCGGCCGCTGTAGAGCGGAGCAACCAACGGCTGGATGAGGCATGCCGATCCATCCACCGCCCGTCCGTCGCTCCAGCTCTCGAGCGCGTGGGTGAGCGGCAAGTGCCAGCGGCACAGGCGCGCGGTTTCGTCGCGATAGAGGCCGATATGGATGCGCTCGCGCACCCGCGGCAGCAGGTCAGCAAAGGCAAGATCGCCGGCTGCCGCATAGACCGGGTTGCAATCGATGACGATGAGCGTGTCCACGGCGCCGGCGGATGTGTCGCGAGCCAAGTCGGCAAGCGAACTTCCTTCGGCGAGCCTGAGGCCGACGGGATCGCTGTACCAAACGGTCGATCCGTTGTTTGCGAGGTGGTCATTGGCGAGCGGCGCCAGCGCCTGAACAGGCGGGGGTAAGCGTGCGCCGATGGCAAGCAGCGAGCGGCCGCGATGCGCGCGCAGCTCGCTCGCGGCAGCACTGACCCATCGGCGCTCCGACTCGCTCACAGCGTCCGGCGCCGCGGCGACACCGAGCTCGGCGGCGAGCGCCTGCGCCAGCACCGCGAGGCGCGACGCATCGCAACTCAATCGCGTCGATGCGACCACGCCGGTCAGACTCGGCACGCTTTCGGCCACGTGCATCGCGATCCGGCCGTGTGGCGGGCTCAATTCGCCGCGACGCTGCGACCACGCGCGCGCATGCGTGACCTGATACGGGCCCGGCCCGAGCAGATCATCGTCGATGCAGACCGCGACCTCGCAATTCTCGAGTCGGTAATGAATGTCGACGTCGCGGCCAAAGGCAAGGCGCATGGCCGCGTGGCGCAGCGTGCCTCCCACCGGCTCGAAGAAATGCGCGCGCGCGACGGGCATCTCGGAGCGCAGCCGACCGAGTTGGCGAATGAGCGTCGGCGAGGTGACGTCGCCGGTTAGGATGCGCAGACCCTCGCCACGGCGCGCGGCCCAATCCCGGCGCATGGCGACGAGCTCGCGTTCAAACGCGGCCCAGGTCGCGGGTGCGCCGTCGCGCAGCGGGGCCTTGGAGCGGTCGGGATCGTAGAGTTGCAATACCGCGGCCTGCGTAAACACATCGCTCGCGCCGCTGCTCGCCGGGTGGTCGGGATTGCCGTCGAGCTTGGTCGGTCGCCCCGCGTGGGTGGTGGCAAGCACCGGCTGCACATAGCCCTCGAACGGCACGGCGGTGGCGTAGAAGCGCGGCAGCCCCGGCACCATCGCTTCCGGCTGATCCACATAGGGCAGCGCAAGATCGGCGCGCTCCTCGCCGCATGCGGAGAGGCCGGCGAGGAGAAGCGAGGCGCCCATCAGCTTGAGGAACTGCCGGCGGCCCTCGGCCGTCAAAAGCGGGGCTGCGGACGGAAATTCTGCCTCGATCCACTCACGAAAATCATCTGCGTCGACAATCTCTTCGAGGCTTGTCCAGAACCGCTTGCCGCTGCACGCGGCGAGGCGGCGCCGTGCCTCTGCAATATCGAATCGTTTTCGATGTGCGCGGGTCATCGATGGCACACGTAACAATAGGTGAGCTCTCCTAGCCGGATCCCGTACTGCTTCACGAGATCCTTGCCGAGTTCGCCGGAATGCTCGCTCCGCGTCCAGCCCATGTCGGTGACGCGGTCGAGCGGACGCAAATGCGGCGCGGGATCGCGATGACAATCGAGGCAGAACTCCATGGTGAACGGCACGGCCTGAACCGTCAGCGGCATTCGATCGATGCGACCGTGGCAGGTCTCGCAACCGACACCTTTGGCGATATGGATGTCGTGGCGGAAGTACACGTACTGCGGCAGCCGCGCGACGCGGTGCCAAACTAGAGACTTATTGTCGGCCAGGCTTTGGCGCACTGGTGCGAGCATCGGCGCATTCGTCCAGATCTGCGAGTGGCAGGTCATGCAGGTATGCGTTGGCGGCAGACCGGCGCGCGGGCCCTCGGCCACGGTCGAATGACAATAGCGGCAGTCGATTCCGAGGCCGCCGACATGGTGCTGGTGGCTGAACGGGACCGGCTGCAGCGGCGGATGGATGCGGGCGCCGGTGTAATAGTCCGAGCGCGCAAACGCGATGGCGGCGGCAATGCCGCCGCAGACGAGCGCCGCCGCGCCGGCGAGAAACAGCCGAATCCAGGTGTCGGCAGCGGGTGAAAAAATCTGGGTCATTCCGCCTCGGCCGAGACGCGCCCTGACCCTCAAACCGGCTCTCGCGGACTGGGTTCCGCGCCGGAACCAATTTCACGCAGCCTGCGTTTGTCGCACGACCACTTGTTTCAAAATCCATGAGCGAGGTATCGCGGCAGAGGCCGGATTACGAACGCTCCGACGTGGGAGCGCGCTCGCTCGCGTTACTGGGCTCCGGGGCCGCCTTTTTTCTGCTGGTTACGCCCTACCTGCTCGCGGCGCTTTATCCGCAAGCCGTCCACCAGGCCGGCCCCAGTGCTCTTCCCCAGCCGCCGCCTCCGCGCCTGCAGACCGATCCGACGGCGGATCTCGCAACTTT